>JAAZNX010000124.1 GCA_012798025.1 Methanothrix sp.
ATACACCAATATACCAAACTTAGCGTAGAAAAGAAGGTAGCCAGAATAATTTTCTTATCTCAAAAGCTCATTTGTTTATTTGATGAGCAAAATATCGAAATAAAAGCTATTCCTTTTTTGTGAATCTAGGAGAGGGGTATTGCTATTCATTGCGGTTGGAGTCGCTATCACCTTTGGGGCCTACAGCATCTCCATCCTCGATGTTTATAGGATCGTATTGGCCCATCTATCGCCCTTTGGGGACCTTTCCAGCGTCACCAAGCTCCACAACACCATCGTCTGGGAACTGAGAATACCCCGGGTTCTCCTGGCCGTGACCGTGGGCACGGCTCTGGCCACGGCAGGGGCAGTCTTCCAAGGGTGCTTTCGAAATCCGCTGGTGGAGCCATATATCCTCGGCATCTCCTCTGGGGCCGCCTTTGGCGCTGCCATGGGCATAGTTTTTTCCGACTTTCTCTTATCCATCCAGCTCTCAGCCTTTATCTTTGGATCCCTGGCCGTGGCCATGGCTTACTTCCTGGCCAGGGTCAGAAAGGAGACACCCATAGTGACGCTGATCCTGGCAGGTGTGATCATAGGCTCCATATTCTCCGCAATGGTCTCCATACTCAAGTACATAGCAACCGATGCTGCTTTGCGGGAAATTGTATTTTGGCTGATGGGCGGTTTCTACTATGCCACATGGAGTGATGTCCATTTGCTCGTGCCAATAATAATCCCCAGTTTTCTGATCATGTGGGCCTTGGGCTGGAAGCTTAATATCCTCTCCATGGGCGACGACGAGGCCAGAGCCCTTGGAGTCAACCCTGAGAAATACAAGTTTATCCTGATAACCCTGGCCACTCTTGTTACCTCTCTGGCAGTATCTACCGTGGGAATTATCGCCTGGGTTGGCTTGATGATGCCTCACGCCACTCGCATGATGCTGGGACCCGATCACCGCTATGTGATTCCAGCATCAGCCATGCTTGGAGGATCTTATCTTTTGGTCTGCGATACGATGGCACGAACGCTAACGAGTGCCGAGATTCCTGTAGGAATCATAACATCCATCCTTGGCGCACCATACCTGTTCTACCTTCTCAGGACCAGAGGGAAGGCGATGCTGGGATGACGCCAATGCTCGCGGTCAGGGACCTTCACTTCAACTATGGAAGTGCCCCAATACTCAAGGGCGTGTCCTTTGAGGTGGACGAAGGGGAACTGTGCGGCCTATTTGGTCCCAATGGTTGCGGGAAGACGACGCTATTCAAGTGCTGTCTGAACTTCTTGAAATACCAATCAGGATCTATACGCATGGACGGCAAAGATGTCAAGGACCTCAGGGTTGAGGACATGGCCAAGATCGTGGCCTATGTGCCCCAGGAGCACAAACCGCCGTTCCCTTATCTGGCTAGGGAGGTGGTCCTGATGGGCAGAACGCCCAGGCTGAATGGATTTTTCGGTATCAGCCGGGAGGATAAGATGAAGGCGGCCGAGGCACTGGATCTCCTGGGGCTCGCAGAGCTGGCCGATTTTCCCTACAACCAGCTCTCTGGCGGTCAGCGCCAGATGATACTGATGGCCAGGGCCATAGCCCAGGAGACGCCGCTCATGTTCCTGGATGAGCCGACATCTGCTCTGGACTTCAGCAACCAGATCCGAATCTGGAGGATAATGCGCATGGTTGCGGAGAGAGGGGTGACGATCCTCGCCTGCAGCCACGATCCCAACCACGTCAGCTGGTTCTGCGACAAGGTGGTGGTGATGAAGGACAACCGCATCCTCAAGGAAGGATCGTCTCACAATGTCATCACCGAGGATACGATGGACGAGATCTATCAGGATGTGTGCTCTGTCAGGAGCATTGGCGGCATAAGGATGGTGCTGCCAAGGGATGTGGCGCTCCGGGAGGAGATGGAAGGGTTTGGACAGAGGGCTGCGGGGAAGATTGGTGTTCGTGAGGATGGGAGGGATCGACTGCAGCGAGGTAGGGAGGAGCAGCGCGTTATCGTGTCTCATACTTTAGGCCATCGATGAGGGGACTGCACGGGTGACGAGAGGCAGATTCGGTCTGGAATCGCTTGAAGACGCGGGATTTTGGGGTGAGTCGATTGTCGAGATGGATGAAAAAGCAATGGAAGGTAAGATAGATGAGACTACTGAAGAAATGGCTGATGGTTTTGACTTGTGTTTGCCTGCTGATGAGCACAGGATGGGCTGCAGAAGAGACGAGAACAGTTGTGGACAGCCGCGGCGTAGAAGTGCAGATTCCTGCGCAAATCGAGCGGGTTGTCACCGTTTCAGCAGGTCTCATCGAGAGTATGATGTTTATTCTCGGGGAGGAGGAGAAGATCGTCGGAGTTGGGACGTCCAGCGTCCAGAATGTCTTCAACTACACATTTCCGACTGTAGGCGGTGAGACCCATGAATACCAAAACGGCACGCGCCCTGTGACCTACCTGTATCCTCGCATCAGAGATCTGCCGCTGATCGGGGAGGGAACAGCCATGAATTACGAAGCGCTTGCAGGGCTCAACCCAGATCTTGTGCTCCTTCGTGTTGGCATCTGGCAGCTTCCATCTATGGACGACGAAGGGGTGCGAAAGACGATCAGCACGATCGAGGCTCTCGGGATCCCTGTTGTTGTGCTAAAAGGCCCCCCGTGTTTCGACAAGCCAGACATCTCGACGATCTCTGATGAGATCAGGATCCTTGGTGAGGTCTTCGGTAAGGAGGAGAAAGCAGACAAACTGGCTGAATACATCGAGTCCCAGACGCAAGTAGTCTTTGAGAGGACAAAGGATATCCCAGAAGCTGAGCGGCCGACCGTCCTCATATTCGGGGCATCGTCAACCGCTCGCAAGGCAGGAATGGCTGGCAGTGTGATGGGAACCGACACAATCGATTCCTACTTCATTGAGGAGATTGTTCATGCGAAGAACGCATATCAAAACGCCGGCAGCCCCACTATCTCCGCCGAACAATTGCTTGCCCTCGACCCCGATGTCATCGTGCTATGCACATCCAATGGTTACCATCCGCCCGAGGAGCTCTACTCGGCACCCTACTATCAGAACGTCGGCGAGCTCTCAGCCGTGAAGAATCGCAGGGTTATGTCACTTCCTTGGACGCCCTCCAACACGAGACGCCTTGAGTACCCGATAGATGTTATGGTAATAGCCAAGGCGGCCTATCCCGATAGATTCGCAGACATCGATCTCGGAGATTGGCTGCTGGACTTTTACAAGAATGTCTACGGCGTGGACGAAGACACCGCAAAGGCATTGAGATCTGTACAGTGGATGGACTGGTGCGTGGAGAAATGACTAAATTGCAGCTCTGTTGGATGTGGTCGATAGTGCAGTATATCGCATTGCCACAGGATGCAATAGAACAAATCGAAATACAAAGTCTGAAAATGGGAGGAATGATGAAATGATGACCAATAGGATGCTGGAGATTCTTTGCATCTCGATAGTTTTTTCACTGATAGGCATTTCCATAGCAAGCTACGAGCCTGCGATATATGGAGATGCCAATCAGGATAGCCGTATAGATCAGAAAGACGTTGACTATGTTGCGGGCATAATAACGGGCACAAACGAGCGTACAAAGCTCTCAGATGCGAATTACGACGGAAAAGTCGATGAAGCCGATATACTTCAGATAAAACAGATTATTGCCGGCAATCAAACGAAGCTGACCTTATTGGATATGGACAATAGATCGGTGACGATTCCTCAACCAGTAAATAGAGTTCTCGGGATCGGTTTCGGCTTTATCGAGAATACAATGTTTGCTCTGGGAGTTAAAGATAAGGTAGTCGGCACCGGCGGTGCTGTCCGTTCGAATTCGCCAACCACACAATACTTGATGCCCGAACTCGGCAAACTCCCTAATGCGGGCTCTCCAACTGAAAGCATAAACTATGAGACGGTCGCAGCAGCGAATCCTGATCTTGTAATCGCGAGAAAATCTGTTTACTTCCCGGACCAGACTGAAAAAGCAGTGACGATGATAGACAAGATGGGCATACCTGTCGTAATTCTAGAGGATCCCAATCATTTTCATACATCGGATATCAACACGATTTATCAAGAAATTGGCCTCATTGGCAGGATCTTCAACAGGACCGATTCTGCACAAAGAATAATCGACAAAATGGATGAAAGCATCTCAATGATTGTCGAAAGGACAGAGGATATCAAAGAAGGAGGCAGACCAAAGGTGCTATTTTGCGGCCTGGGAAGCAACAGCAGTCGAAACAAAGGAGGCATTCTTGTTGTATGGGCAAAAGAATGCGCTTCAACATTCGCAGATCTGATCAATATCAAGAGTGCTTACGAAGGAACAGGAAGGAATTACCTATCAGCAGAACATGTGTTAAATTTGGATCCCGATGTGATCATATTGGAGACATCTGGCGGCGGATGGAATATGAGCCAGCTCTATGAAGAGGAGTACTATAAAAACATCCAAGATTTAAAGGCTATCAAAGAGAAGCGAGTATATTCCATTGGAAGATTGACCAGCTATGGAGATATTCAATTGGAACTACCCATAATGCTAATGATCGAGGCAAAGAGCGTCTATCCTGAGAGATTCAGTGACATCAACCTCTCTATGTGGATTGAAAAATATTACGAGGACATGTATAAGATTGGCGCTGACGATGCAACGAATCTGAAAAATGTCCAAGGATTGGGGTGGATTGACAGTTCCGGGCTTTAGATGCACACTATCAACGCTATCGGAGGGCTGCACGCATGATCTTAGATCATAGCAGAACCGGGAGGGTCGGGTGCTCGTCAACCCTGAACCCTCCTGTAGGCAGGGATTGAACTGTTATGATCGATTGGAATGAGGGAATCCGGCGATTTGAGATCTGCGAAATCTGCTGATCTGAGGAAAGATGGATCGGTTGCAGCAAATGGGATTGAGCGAAATGGCTGGATATCAATGGCAAGAATAAAAAAGAAATCAAGGCTGAGATGATGAGATCTTCGATAAAATATCTGTTTGCATTGGCCTGCATTTGCCTTTTGCTTGGCACCTGCCTGGCCGCAGAGGAGACAAGAACAGTTGTGGACGGCCGCGGCGTAGAGGTACAGGTTCCGGCGGAGATCAAGCGGGTTGTCACAGTCTCTGATGGCCTCATCGAGAGCACTATGTTCATCCTCGGAGAGGAGGATAAGATCGTCGGTCTCGGTTCGATCAGCCCGCAGACGGTCTTCAACTACACCTACCCGACTGTGAGCGGAGGAACATACGAGTACAAAGATGGGATGCACCCCGTGGCATACTTGTATCCTCGAATCAGGGAGCTTCCTCGTGTCACAGAGTCGGGTGCATCCATGAACTTCGAGGCGCTTTCAGGGCTCAATCCGGATCTTGTGATCCTCCGCGTTGGCGATACTGCCCTCCGATCAATGGAGAGCGATGATGTGCAGAAGACCATTAAGACGATTGAAGCCTTAGGGATTCCTTTCGTCGTGCTCAAGGGCCCCCCGTGCTTCGATAAGCCTGACCTTTCAAAGATCTCCGATGAGATCAGGATCATTGGCAAGATCTTCGGGAAGGAAGAGAAAGCTGACAAACTAGCAGGTTATCTCGAGTCGCAGACGAAGCTTGTCTTTGAGAGGACAAAGGATATTCCTGAAGCGGAGCGTCCGACAGTCCTCGTGTTCGGCGCATCGCCGACAGCTCGGAAGGCAGGGGGCGTTGGCAGCGTGAAGGGGACAGACACAATTGATTCCTACTTCACCGAGGAGATAGTCCATGCGAAGAACGCCTTCCGGAGCACTGGCCAGCCTACCCTCTCTGCAGAACAACTTCTCTCTCTCAACCCTGATGTTATAGTTCTCTGCACTGCCAACGGCTACCACCCGCCCGAGGAACTTTACTCGGCACCTTACTATCAGAATGTCGGCGAACTCTCTGCCGTAAGGAACCGGAGGGTCATGTCCCTGCCTTGGACTCCCGGCAACACCAAACGCCTCGAGTACCCGATCGACATCATGGTGATTGCCAAGGCAACGTACCCAGAGCGGTTTTCAGACATCGATTTAGGAGAGTGGCTACTGGACTTCTATAAGAATGTCTACGGCGTGGACGAAGAGACCGCAAAGGCGCTGAGATCTGTACAGTGGATGGACTGGTGCGTGAAGAAATGATGCCTCGCTTCAGATGAGATGAGACCGATGACACAATCAAATGCCCCGAGGCCTGAGATGGCCAATGCAGACCTCGACTGGAATGCCGTCTGGAAAGCCCTTTACGAAAAGAATGCAGAGTGCCGGGGGCGAGGGGACTGCGCCTCGATCTGGGCCTCTCGAGATCGTGCCCGTGCGTTTTTGGCACAGTCGCAGGAGAGACCGGAGCGCATTCTTCAAGATATCGAGGGCCTACCCCTCAAGGCTGACTCTAAGGTGCTGGACATCGGCGCAGGTCCAGGCACTCTTGCCGTCCCCCTGGCTGCCCATGTCGCTTCAGTTACCGCCGTCGAGCCTGCCGAAGGTATGGCGGAGGTGATGAGCGAGCATGCACTGGAAAAGGGTGTAACAAATCTTTCAATTGTTCGCAAACGCTGGGAGGATGTTGATTCCAAGAAAGACCTCGATGGTCCCTATGATATCGTCATCGCCCGGCATTCGCTAGGAATGCCGAATATCAGGGATGCGGTAAAAGCGATGTGCGAGGCATCTTCAGAATGGGTCTATCTCTTCTGGTTTGCTGGGAGCACTGGATGGGAGAGGGCGATGATCGATCTCTGGCCCAAACTGCATGGCAGAGAATACCGGTCCGGTCCAAAGGCAGACATACTCTACAACGTCCTCTACTCGATGGGGATCTATCCTAATATGGAGACGGTGCAGATGGAATACACCCGCAAGTTTCCTGATATCAATGCCGCCGTAAATGAGTTTAGGGAGCAGTACATGATATCATCCCCTGCCCAGGAGGAGATCCTGCGAGGGCATCTCCAAGAGAGCCTCTCGAAAAGCAGCGAGGGTCTGGAGAATTCTATGATGACGAGGCAGGTAAGGCTCTGGTGGAATGTTAATCAGCATGACGAACATCTTCAAGGATATTAATTTTATGTGATTGACATGCTGGAAAATATTAAGCAAAACTTCGAGCAGGTTCTGGAATCGGATCAGGACGCCAGCGATCTGCGCAGCCTCTCCATATCTCTGGACACTTTCTATGCCCTTTCTTCCGCCATTGAGGTGGGTATATTTCAGGGTTTGATGCAGCCCAAGAGTTCCTCAGAGTTGGCCGAAGAACTGGGCCTTCATACAGAGATCACTGATAAGCTCTGCAAGGCTCTTGCATCGAGAGGATATCTTTTCAGAGGGGGCAGCAATTATGCCCTCTCCGATCTGGCCAGGACCTTTCTCACAGAGTCCTCTCCATTCTATCAAGGCAGTCTCATAAAATTAATGCAGAGAACGCGCGCGCAGCGGTGGAGCAACCTTTCCCGAGCTCTCAAAGAAGGCCCTATCGCTGCTCCGTCGGGACTCCAGGTCTTCGATGAATTCTTCTCCCTGGCCATGGCCGAGGGTGCAGTCGGCGGACCCCTGCAAAGGACGATAAGAGTATTGAAGGAGAGGCCGGAGTTTCACAAAGCTCGAAGATGCCTCGACCTGGGAGGCAGCCATGGGCTTTACTCCCTTGCATTTACCAGGTCAAATCCGGAACTTGAGGTAGTACTCTTCGATCTTCCTAAAGTAATAGATGGCGCCGCTAAAAAAGTGGTGTCTGACTCGGAAAGAATCGTCACAATGGCAGGAGATTTCAACAGGGATGATCTGGGCAAGGATTACGATTTGGTCTTTGCGTCCGATGTCCTCTACAGGCAGGAGGAATCCTTGCGCCCTTTGCTGGCCAGGATAAGGGAGAGCCTGAAGCAGGATGGGCTGTTAATATGCAAGCACTTTCACATCGACGACCTTATAAGCGACTCCTCGGCGGTTCTCTTTGATCTGATGTTCTCCATATCTGGGACGGGGGGTGTAGTCTATTCTTCTGCTGATTTCTGCCGCCTCCTGGTGTCATCGGGCTTCTCAGTCATTCAGGTTGAAGATATCAGCAGCTCTGTTAGTCCAAGCAAAATCATCATGGCAAGGAAGGTGCAAGATTGAAGGTTTACAGGATTGAGGAATTGGAGTCGTTCCAGACTCCGGAGGGTGTGATGACGCCAGTCTTCGCTTATGATAAGGCAGCAGTAACTAATCTAGAGATACCAGCCGGGCTGCAGGTCAAACCACATTCTCATCCAGGCGATGGCATTTTGATATTGAAGAAGGGATCGGTAAAGCTCTTTGGAGAAAGCGCTGTTGTCATAAAAGCTGGTGACTTGGCCTTTATTCCAGGTGGCACAGAAGTAGGATTGGAAAGCAATGAGGACTCTGAAGCCGTCATTCTTTCAGTTCCATCTCGCTACAATAGTGTAGAGGAGTTCAGAGAGCGGCTTAGGAGCCTATTTCCAGGTCGTTAGCATGCGACCTAGTGCGGCAATGAGGGATGCAGGTTATGAGAATGATAACATACTTGCTGATAGCCTGCCTGCTGGAGCTGGCAGTACTCTCAGGGTCTCTGGCTCAGGGCGAGCAGAAGATCAGTGTAGTTGATTACAATGGCAGGACTGTCGAGGTTTCTGGTAATATAACATCCGTAGTGAGCCTGGACCCGGACGCCACAAGAATTCTGGTGGCCCTGGGCGCGGGAGATCGCATTGCAGGCGTGGAGGCGACGGCCAAGAGCTGTCCGGTTCTCAAGAAGGTCTTTCCGGAGGTAGAGACGCTTCCTGATGTGGGAAGCATCTCTCAAGGCACCTTGAGCCTGGAGAAGCTGGCTAATATGAAGCCAGATGTGGTGTTCCTGAGAGGCTTATATCAGGATACAGCTGAGAAGATTCAGGGAGAACTGGGGATACCGTGCGTGTGCACCTACGGATCAGTCAAGAGTGTGGACGACTTCTTAAAGACCGTATCGATCATAGGAGAGACGGTCAACAGAATGAACCGGTCCGTGGAGATATCCGACCTCATGCAGAATAAGATGGCAGAGATCAATGCCACTGTATCATCCGTTCCCGACGATCAGAGGGTGCGAATACTCTATATCGGCCCGCCTTTCACAAAGGATCTCTTGCGTGTGATCTACAACCCACATCTATGTGTCTATAACGCAGGAGGCATAAATGTGGCCTACACCAGCGATAAGATCTCTCCAGGCGTCGGCCCCTGGCAGACCGTTTCCCTGGAGCAGGTTGCAGGTTGGAACCCAGATATGATATTCATCCACGGCTTAAGCCAGCTTACTGTGCAGGATGTACTGAACAATGCCGACTGGAAGGATCTGAAGGCCGTCAAGGAGCAGAAGGTCTACAAGGTCTTTGCTGTATCCACCGGCTACGATCCGTCTATGCTGCTGCTGGGCACAATGCAGATGGCCAAGATCATGTACCCCGACAAGTTCGACTTCGATTTCCAGGAATGGGCAGACCAGGTCTGTCAGCAGATCTACGGCATGGAAGGGCTTCCCGCCTACATGGAGTCGGAGTATGGAATATCCAAGGTCTGAGTGAATGGAGACGAACAATATCATTGACTGCGCGGGCAGGAATGATAGAAATGTTAAAAGATATACTGGATAAAGCAGCAATAGATGGGTCTATATCCCAGGAGGAAGCCCTCTTCCTCCTCGATAAAGTCCAAACAATCGAAGCGCTCATGGAACTTGCAAAAACAGCTTCGAGAATCAGAGATGATGCTCTTGGAAATGTTTTTAAATTTGACGGATTCATCGGCCCAATAACCGCCTGCAAGATAGATCCTCCATGCAAGTATTGTGGCAGATCCGCAGGAATTCGCACAGACTTCTCTGAGGAAAAGACCCTAACTATAGATGAAATCGAGCTGGCTTCAAGGCTCATGAAAGATGCAGGAATTAAAAGAGTAGAGCTGGGTGGGGGAACGCTTCTGGATGGCTCTGGCCAGAAGGTCATTGAGGCTGTTAAAGCGGTGAACAAAGTGGCTTCCCTCAACATATGGATCAACGTAGGGCCTTCGCTCTCCTCAGACGACTTAGCTCAATTAAAAGGACTTGGAGCGAAAGAGGTATGCAGCAGCCTTGAGACCATTAATCCAGATGTATTTGCCAAGATGAAGCCGGGTGATAGTCTGGAAGCCAGAATGAAACTTGCAAGAGAGATAAATAGCATCGGCTTGGGGCTTGCAAGCGTAATGATGGTCGGGCTCGGCAGCAGTAATGAGGATTATGTCAAGCATCTGTTTTGGCTCAAGGAGTTTGAGAACCTCAGCCATTTCTGCATAACAGGCCTGAATCCGCTTCATGGATCTCAGATTCAGGGCCAGAATATGGCGAACTCTTTTGAAGTTGCAAAGGTTGGAGCAGTTGCAAGGCTCGTATTGAGGACCAAAGATATATCATTTGGAGGAATGATGAATGATCCCAGGCTCTTGCCTTTGTGGATAATGGCGGGTGGAAATAGAGCTATACACCTGGGTGCGCATCTGCACAGGGCAAAAGCGTGGGGACAGCCTCATCCAGGTGCACTCGTGGAGAGATTCGGAGAGGTGGAATTTGTAAACATGCTGCCTCTAACGACTCGATTTGTTAGAGAGATGGGGATGGAGGTGGATATAATATGAAAAAAATGATAGCAGTAATGCTTATATTTTTTGCAGGAATATCCATCGGGCTTGGAGAGGAAGCTAATGTAAAAGTGACCGATCAATTGGGCAGAGAAGTGGTCTTGCCACATGAAGCTGATAGAGTCGTCAGCCTTTGGCCAGAGGCCACGAGAGTGGTTTTCGCATTGGGTGCTGAAGATAAAATTGTAGGAATTGATAGCAGTAGCAAGACCTGCCCAATACTCAAAACAGCATTTCCTGAAATTAATGAAACACCAGATGTGGGAAGTTCTACGAGCGGAACGCTGAGCAATGAAGCCATTGCGAAACTAAATCCAGATATCATTTTCATGAGTACAGACAATCCTGACCTTGCGGACAGGATCCAGAAGTCCCTAGGCGTTCCTGTCGTGTGTGTTAGGTTCAATCCACCTCCTTCAAGAAAATATAGCTTCGATCTGTTCTCGATAATTGGCAAATGCGTAGGCAAAGAGGCTCGTGGCGAAGAAGTCAAGAGCTACCTTGAGCAGAACATGTCTGAGGTTATTTCTGTAACATCAAAACTCCCTGATTCAGAAAAGCCCAAGGTGTATGTGACTTTTGCGTATGATCTGCTGAAAACAATTGGATACTTCGATGTCGTGGATCTTGCAGGCGGAAAAAATATCGAGTTATCAGGAGGCAAGAAGGATGCATGGGTGACTGTGAGCCTGGAAGATGTAAATAAATGGAACCCGGATGTGATAATTCTCCATGGATTCGGTAACTTTGCTCCACAGGATGTCTTGAACGATTCGAATTGGCAGCAGATCACAGCTGTAAAGAATAAACAGGTTTACAAGCTGACGCTTGGCTGGACTGGATTCGATCCGGCGGGCTTTGTGGTAAACGTGATGCTGATGGCAAAAGTATTCCATCCGGACAAGTTTGATAGCAGCGTTGAAAACGAGGCCAACCAGATATTTGAAGAGGTATATGGTGTCGAGGGACTATATAGCAGATTAAAAGGCAGATACGGTCTATCCGATGTTTAATGCGACTCGAAAAGACTGACTTTGGGGGATGTTGCCAAATATGGTCTTCAAGGAGATTATGGTGTCTGTGAACTACATCCGGTGCTGGAGACCGGGTATGGGATTTCAGAAGTACAAAGTGGCGCTGATCTTCAGTCCCCTTATACTCTTGATCCTCTACCTCTCCATGGGCAAGTACAGCGTTTCCTTTGGATCTCTTGAGCAGCTGCTCTATAGCGACTCCATCGACAAGACTATCTTCTTCAACATCCGGCTGCCCAGGGCCGTCGAGGCTATGATCTTCGGAGCCTGCATGGGGATATCCGGGGCAAGTCTCCAGACAACTCTGAGAAATCCTCTAGTCAGCCCCTACTTTCTGGGGATCTCCTCGGGAGCGGCCTTCGGAGCAGCTCTATCTATGGCCCTCTTCGGCTACAGGAACTTCTTCCTGGTGCAGCCCTCCGCCATAATCTTCGCTCTGCTGGCCGTCTTTTTAACCCTCAGTTTATCCAAGTTCCGCGGCCAATTCTCGCCCGTCTCCCTGGTGCTGTCGGGAATGATAATCTCCGCTCTTTTTGCGGGCTTTCTTTCACTGGTCCAGATCTTGGTGGAACCGGAGAAGACCCAGGCAATCGTCGCCTGGATGATCGGGAGGCTCTATACCATTACCTGGTCAGACGTCAGGGTATCAGCTCCCCTGGCACTTCTGGGAATTATCGGCCTTCTCCACTTCCGCTGGCGTATCTTCGTCCTCTCTATGGGCGATGAAGAGGCTAGGTCTTTGGGGATCAATGTGGAGCGCGAGAGGCTGATGATCATCTTGCTGGCATCAATTGCCACGGCCTCTGTAGTGTCCGTGACGGGCATCATAGGCTGGGTCTGCCTTATAGCTCCGCACATCACCCGCTTTTTGGTGGGTTCAGATCCGAAGGTCCTGCTGCCAGCCTCCATTTCCGTGGGGGCATGCTTCATGCTGCTGGCGGATATGATCTCCAGGACTGCCTGGAGCTTTGAGATTCCCGTTGGCGTCATCACCACTATCATTGGAGCACCGCTGTTCCTTTATCTTATGAGGAGGGCTCAAAATGAATGGCGTTGAGGCTGTGGATCTATGCTTCAGCTACGGGGAGATGATGATCATCCGGCAGGCATCCTTCGGGCTGCAGCCTGGCGAGATTCTCTCCATCCTGGGCTCCAACGGCTGCGGAAAGACTACTCTCTTAAAATGCCTGAATATGCTGCTAAAGCCCGAGGGAAAGGTGCTGGTGGACAACATGGACCTGAAGAGCTTGAGCGGCCGGGATCTGGCCATGCTCATGGGCTATGTCCCTCAGATGCATTCGCCGGATTTCCCCTATCGGGTAGTGGATGTGGCTGTAAGCGGCAGAACTCCCCAGCTGGGTTTCTCCATCCCTTCCAAGAGGGACTATGAGCTGGCCAGAAAAGCGCTAGATCGCGTGGGAGTGGGCCACCTGGCAGATAAGTTCTACACCCAGCTCAGCGGTGGAGAGCTGAAGCTGGTGCTCATCGCCCGGGCACTGGTGCAGGAGCCCAAAGTCCTGCTCCTGGATGAGCCCACGTCTCACCTGGATTTCAAGAATCGTGTGTTGGTGCTCAAAATCCTGCGGGAGATCGCTGACGACGGCATTGCCGTTATTATGAGCGAGCATGATCCCAATCTGGCCTCTCTGTTCTCGGATAAAGTCCTGCTCATGATGAACAAGGGGGAGATCGTGAGGTACGGGTCTGCAAAGGATGTTCTCAGCCCCGAGAACATCATGAAGGTCTACGGGCTGGAGATAGAGGTCTTCGAAAAGGAGGGTGCAAGGTATATATTTCCCAGGCTCGGTGCTTGAAATGCTGCAAATAAAAAAGGATATTGTTAAATATATCCCATCTGCAGGCATGAATATGCACTGCCAATGCTACTATTTCGGCGTCATGCTCCTATCACCTTGCTCATCTTCTCCTTCCAGGCCTTCACCTCATCCGCAGTAACCACATCTATCGCTCCGCCCTGGAACTCGCCCCCGACATCGCCCATCCTCTCCTCCATCCAGCCCTCGATCTCCAGGTACAGAGACTTCAGGGTGTCCAGAACTTCAGGATCGGCCTTCCACAGTCCTCTCTGCTCGGCCTCCAGGAGCCTTCGGCCCATCTCCTCCATGGCCCAGGGGTTGTTCTCCTGAAAGAACTTGCGGTTCTCCTCGTCCATGATAAAGGTCCGGGCAATGTCGTCGAAGATCCAATCGTCCACCTCCTGCGTCGTGGCCTCCCAGCCGTAGACCCTTCCCACGCGCTTGGAGATGTCTCCTGCGCCTTTGTAACCGTGTTGCTTCATGCCCTCTATCCATTTCGGATTGAGGAGCTTTGTGCGCACCACGCGCCTGACCTCGTCTGCAAGGTCCCGAACCTCGACGTGCTCAGGCTCCCTGGTGTCGCCATAGTAGGCTTTCACATCCTTTCCGGAGATGTGCCTGGCCGCAACAGTCATCCCTCCATGCGTGCCGAAATAGCAGCAGCATCCGAAGAGATCGTACTCGTCGCTGACGACCTTGTTATAGGTGACATCTACGGATTTGAGGGAGTTCACGAAGTTTTGGTGCGACTCTTTGCCAGCCAATCCCTTTCCATAGGCATAGCCATTCCAGTAGACGAATATATCCGACAGATCCTTCTCGTCCTTCCAGGCGCTAGCGTAGACGGCCAGGTTGGTTCCCGATTGATAAGTCCCGGGCTTGCTCGCAAAGATGCGAAGCGTCGCCTCACGCCAGTCCTTGGCCGTTCCGTTCTCCAGATTTGTCAGAGTGTGCTTGCGAACGAAGTTCATCTCCAGAGGCTCATCGAGCGCCGCCACGGCCTGAACAGCCTCATCGACCGTGTCGATACAGTTGGGGAAGTTGTCTCTGGTGATGCCGGAAACTCGGACGGTCAGATCGATCCTGGGCCTTCCAAGCTCCTCGAGAGGGACGACCTTGAAGCCCTTCAGCCGGCCGTTGGGCAGCCAGACAGGTTCTGTGCCGAGCAAGAAGAGCATCTGGGCCATATCCTCCCCATCAGCCCACATGATATCATTGCCCATCCAGAAGAAGGCGATGTTCTCCGGATAGCGGCCCTCCTCCTTCTGGTGCTTGGCGATGACCGCCCTGCCAAGCTTCTGTCCCACCTTCCAGGCGGTCTTCGTGGGCACGCGATATGGATCTAAAGTGTAGAAGTTCCTTCCAGTAGGCAGCACATCATCCCGTCCGCGGGTGATCAGGCCGCTTGGGCCCGCCTCGGTGTATCCGCCGTTCATGCCGTTTAGCAGTGCCTCTATCTCCAATGAGGCTTCCAGACGGGCCTGAAGATCCAGGACCTTATCATGAATGGCCTCCAGCTGGCTTTCGTAGCCTGCAGTGGACAGGCCCAGGACCTCATCAGGCCGCGCTCCACAGCCATGCAAATGAACCTGAAGATACATGTCAATGAGCTTCTTGCATAATCCGTCGATCAGCTCCAGGAGCTGACCGTGCGACTTGCCGTAGCGCTCGTTAACAGCTCCCTGATCCGCCAGCAGCTCCTCCATGGAGAGGCCCATCATGGCGGCGACTGTACCGCGTAGCGGGACGCCGCTTCCATCGAAGCGCATCACTGAGTTGATGAACTCCACGCGCTTCTCGCCTTCAGGAAGCTGGCCGAAGATATGCATCCCTGAATCGATCTGTGTATTCCTGACATGGCTCAGCTCGTTATGGGCCTTGGCCACGATCTCCTCCAGGGGCATGTCATCGGCCAGCTTCATGCCTCTGTCGAGGTTTGCAGCCTTGATGGCGTCGATTAGCAGATGTCGCAGCTCGTGCGAGCGAGCATGATCGTGCTTGGCAGTCTCATACTCGCCCAGCAGCCTGTCCACCTCAAGCAGCTCATCATAAAGCCCTGACTCTGTCATGACAGTTTGCATGTGGTCCACGAGCGTCGCATAGCTGCGGCGCTTGGCTATGGTTCCCTCTGGCGGGTTGTCCGCGTTGTAGATGTACAGATGAGGAATGGTGCCGATACATACGTCCGGGTAGCAGTTCCTGGACAGGCCCACGCCTTTCCCCGGCAGGAACTCCAGGTTGCCGTGCGTTCCGACGTGAATGAGAACATCTGCGCCGAAGATGTTTTCCAGATAGCGGTAGGTGGCCATGTACTGGTGAGTTGGCGGGACATCGGGGTCGTGCAGGATCTTGCAGACCTGGCCGTCGCAGCGCGCCCCGGCGCAGCCGCGCTTGGGCTGGACGCAGACTACCGTGTTGCCGTACTGGACGCCCGTGATCACGATCTTGCCCTGGTAGAGCATGGCCGCCGGGATGTCGTTCTTTAGCTCACCGGGCGGATTGCCCCAAGCATCGCTGACACGATCCTTTACATTGGGAGTGAGCGTATCGAACCACTTCTCATACTCCTCTTTAGTCTGATAGGCCAGTACCCCTCCTTTGGCCACGATCTCCTCGATAGGAGTCCAGCGAAACTCGGAGATGGCTTTTCTGTCCATGATGGTATCGATCAGCTCTTTGCCGGTCTTGGGGGTATTTTCAAGGGAGTATCCGGCATCGGCCATTCTGTTCATGATGCGAGCAACGCTTTCGATTGTATCCAGGTGTGCTCCGCCGCCCACCGTTGCCTCAACAGAGGCGCAGGGATTGTTATGGAATATGAAGGCCACCCGGCGCTCGGCTGCGGGTTTTTTGGCCAATTCGATCCATTTCTTTACTCTTTCTGCAAACTTCTCGCAGCGCTCAGTGATAGGTGTGCGTTCCTCGTATTCTCCTTGCTTTGACCCTGCGCTTATGATGATGGGCTCGATCAAGCCTTCGAACTCGGGCATAGCCACATTCCAGCTGATATCATTGGATATGCCAATACTATTTTCCCACTCCTCAATAGTCATATGGTAGGATAGGATGGGCTCAAAGACAGGGATGTTCAGCGTCTTGAATAGACCTATGCCAGTCTTATTACTTTTCGAATCGCCGATGCTGTCTCTGCTCTGTCCTAACGAGAATGGGGTCGTCTTTATCAGGGCATCAATACGGCATCGGCCCTCGGCCAGGAAGTAATCAGCAACTACTTCTGCCATACTCCTGGTTCCTAGCTCGACATCCTTGAAAGGATGTGAAAATACTGGGATGACATTCATGCCCATCTGTTCAAGGACTCTTATCAGCTCGTCCTCCACATCCAGCGTCTTATTTACCCAATAAAATCGAGGGAATAAGATTGCAACTGTAGGGCCGTCATCGGGCTCATACCATTTCAAATACTCTTGAATATTTTCGAAATGGGATGGTGCATCAGGATGATACAATCCCTCCCAGGGCATCTGTTGCGGTGGATCACAGGTTGTCTCCGTACTTAGCAGCTCTTTGCACAGGTACAGGAGCATGTTTCGCACATTCTCCTCTCCCCCGTATGTGAGATATGTGTTTGCAGTAACAACAGCTTTCATAGGAGCTGAAGACTGCATCCAGTAAGACGAATCATACCCAAGGCAGACTACGTGAATGCTTTTTCTCAGCTCTTTAAGCTTGGGCTCGAACTCGTTCCAGAAAGACTCGCTCCCCCTGTGAATGAAAATAAGATCAGACTCGTTCAAGGCTTTCAGAGCGTCTTCCCTATAAGTGGGCTTATCTTCAACGCTCTCGGTCGAGTATAGCCGCAGGTCAAGCTCGCTGTGTTTTTTCGCCAATGCGAATTGGGTGTAGAGTCCCGAAATTATTTCGCCCATCATCTAACTTGACATTGTCCCATAATACTATCACCCCGCTGATGCAGCCGTCTGTCTTCGATGATGAGATTCTCTGGCCGAAATCCTGGCTTTGTGTTTTGCTTTGATGATCTTCAGGATTTCTCTTTCACTGATATCTCTTTTA
>JAAZNX010000093.1 GCA_012798025.1 Methanothrix sp.
CAATCCAGTAACCACTATCTTTCCCTGATAGAGCATGGCAGCGGGAATGCCGTCCTTTTCCTCTCCAGGTGGCCTTCCCCAGGCTGCGCTGATGCAATCCCGTACGCCGGGCGATAGGGTTTCAAAATACCGCAAGTATTCCTCTTTGCCGATATACGCGAGTGCGCCACCTTTCTGGACGATCTCCTCGATCGGCGTCCAGCGGAACTCTGAGATGGCCTTGCGTCCCATGATGAGCTCTATCAGCTCCTTGCCGCTCTTCGGTGGATTTTTCAGGGCATATCCTGCCTCAACCATCCTGTTCATGATGCAGGCCACGCTCTCCAGGGTATCGAGGTGAGCGCCCCCGCCCACAGACGCCTCAACAGAGGCGCATGGGTTGTTGTGCAAAATGAAAGCCACCTTTCTCTGGGAGACTGGTTTGTTCTTGAGAGCAATCCAGCGGGAGACGCGGGTACAGACTTTGGAGACACGCTCTGGAACCGGCACATGACGCTCAATTAAGGCTCCGTCTGAGATCGATTTGTCAGTAACGCCCATGATAATGGGCTCAATGACGCCTTCGAACTCCGGCATGGCCACAGACCAGCCTACCTCACTGCTGGAAAGGCCATGAATGTCCTCCAGCCACTCCTCTTCTGTCTTGTGGTAGACCATGAGGGGATGGAAGACTGGAACATCCAACCGCTTGAGAGTCTTGACGGACTCATCCAAGTTTCTGGGACGAAAGATAGGCTGAAGATTGATTATCGCATCGATTCTGCCCGCAAAGAACTTCTCTGCTACCTCGCCGCTCGACCAGGCACCTAGATCCTTATCACCCATGCCAACGCAAAAGACTGGGAGAACAGAATACTGCCTTTCGAGCTCCATGATGAGGGCATCAACAAAAGCCAGATCCCCACCGGCCCAGTAGGTGCGGGAGAATATTATCCCAACTGCTGGATGATGCACAGGGCCATACCATTCCACGTACTCTTCTAGGGTCGAGAACGCCTTGTCGGAGCGCGGATGATAAAGTCCCTGCCAGAGCAATTCACGTGGCGGATCATAGTCGTAATCGAGATTCAAGGCCTTGCTGCAGGCGTATTTGAGCATGTTATTGTAGTTCTCCTGCCCGCCGAAGAGGATGTACTTGTTGACAGTGGTAGTTATTTCCAGGTTGACAGTAGACAGCGCCCAGTGAGACGGGTCGCGTCCAAAGGAGATAACAGGCGTTTTGGGGTCTAGATTAGGAATGATCTCATCCCAGCAGGCCTCGCTTGAAGGGTGAAGTAATATGAGCTGGGCTGCTTTCAAGGACTCGATGCATCTCTCCAGGTCTTGGGGATTGGAGAACTGCGATGAGGACCAGGCCACCAGGTCCAGGCCAAGCTCACTGGCACCTTGCAGCAATAGGGGCAGCTCGCTGCTCCATGTAATGGTTACTATCTTCATTTATTTCCTCCGAATGTTTTGCGACTATTTTTTTTGTTATCAGCCGGATCTTGTCCCAGCCCGTTCCTCCAGACCGAAGGGGACGGTCCAGCACAAAGTCGATGAATTCGAAGAGGACGTGTGCATTTGCAGCGTGGAATTCACGGGCAAAGTGCATTGCATCAGCGAGATTTTCAAAATGGCGAACTTCCATCTCCTCTCCATATTCGTCTTTCAATGAACCTATGCTGCTATCCGCCACGAAGCTGGAAAAGCCGCATGAAGCCTTCACAGGCTGAAGGGCATCGATGTTTACCGGCACACCGCCATAGCACTCGTATACATAGCGAATCATCTCCCTGCGAGTAAGAGCACAATCAGCCTTCGCTTGCTCCACGATCTCCTCTTCCAGACACTCTGGCTGGGGGACAAGTGATGCATCTATGACGAATGAGTGTCCATCGATCCCGCCCAGGTCCACCGCCTCAAAGACAAGGCCGAGCATCACCGGTTTCCCGTGACCGAAGTCGCAATGCCAGCGGTCGCTCTCCACATACAGAAGGCTATCACTGAGATCTGTGATATTCATCATCAGCTCAATAGTAATACTATTATCTCATAAGTCTTTTCAATTATCTGATGAAAATCCTGGCTTTGATTGGCAGCCCGAGAAAACGGGGCAATACCGATATTCTCGTGAATGAGATTTGCAGGGGCTTAAAGACAAAGAGGCATGCAGTGGAGGCGATCCACCTATACGACTATGAGATCCTGCCCTGCCTTGACTGCCGCCACTGCAAACGAAGCGAAGCCGATTACACCTGCCCTCTGATGGATGGAATGCAAGTGATCTACCCGAAGCTGGAGGATTCGGAACTGATCATCTTCGGAACGCCCGTCTACTGGTACGGTCCTACTGCGAAGATGAAGCTGCTGATCGACAGACTGCGGCCCTTCATTGCAAGCAGGAGATTGAAAGGCAAGATTGGGATAGTAGTAGTACCATCCGAAGAAGGACCGGATTGTTGTGGGGCACTGATGGAGATGTTTCGCAGGTCCTTTGATTATCTTGGCATGAAGATGGTGGGAAGCATACTGGCCAGAGCCTATGAGCGAGGGGAGATAGAAAAGAATCCTGAGGAGATCAGGAGGGCATATGAGCTTGGTTTGTCTTGTAGGATCAGGGAGGACTGAGCGGGAAGACCCAGAAGGCGGCTTTCCCTTGGGGGGAGGAGCATATTCAACCCCTCATATCCGAGGACCCCCAAGCTCCTCCTTCAGGAAAGCGATAGTCTTGAGCCACGAGTCCAAAGCTGCCTTCGCCGCTCCTTCGGGTGTGCCTCCCAACCCCTCCCAGACCTTGATGGTTGGCAGATAAAACTCTCGTAAAGTGGTCGGATAATAGGGATAAGGTATCAGCATGTGCCCGCCCTGATCGTAGGAGAGGATGCTGTAACTGCGGGTGTAGTTATGAGCTCGAAGTCTTTCGATGGCTATCTGTGAGAGCACGTCGGATGGCCATACCCCATCACCTGGATTTGCTATGAGCAGAAAGGAGGCCTGAGAGTTCTCCACCGGGATTGTGGCCTCATCTATTCGGGATCGCTGCATCTCCAAGCTGTAGATGAAGTTAGGGGAGTCCAAATAGGGAGTGCCGTTCCTTTGGGCCTCGGAAAACCTTCTTTTTTGATCCTCACTTTCCATGAACAGTAGGTAAGGAATGGCCTTGCCTTGATAGGTCCAAGCAGGAGCGTCTTGGGAGTCTCCAATGCCTTCCCAGACGACGCCGCTTGGGGTGTATCCCACGACAGCCTTTATCTGCGGAAAGAGGGAGGCTGCGAGCATTCCCATCTCCCCTCCTCTCGACGCCCCGACGATCCCGATCCTGTCCCCGTCCACCATGGGATGTTGGCTCAACCAGTCGATCGCCTTCTCCACGGTCTCCAGTGGGATGTTCTCCAGGGTGGGCGGCAATCCAGGGATTCCGAAATAGGCCAGGGCCAATGTGGGCATGCGAGTCTTGGAGGCGATGACCTTGGCCCAGCCTTCTTGATATCCTCCATCAGACCCGCCAAGCACGATGACGGCTGGCGTAGGCTCGGTCAATTCCATTGGCCTGATGAAAACCCCTATGATGGGATCGGTCAGCTCTTCTTTCTGGACATCTATCTCGCCAATGCGCTGTACAGTCTGGTCTTCCACATCCAGACCGTCCACGCAGAGGGTTATCGTGAGGTTATGGATTATGGGGAAAGGCGATACCATCTGAGCACTACGATCAGCGGTCATGGACCAAAAAAGGCCTGCGCCGTCCACACCATCGTAGGTACCTGCTACCGGGGCCTGGCGCGATGGGTCTATGTAGCCGTTTGCGTCTGCCTGGAACGATGCCTCCGATGACCAGTTATTGCCAAATTGATCCCTACCCAAGACTCGCAGCGATGCTATCTGTCCGGGAGAAAGCCCACTGGCGTTCACGCTGATCGGATCGCCTAGCAGGACCTGATGCGGCCTTACATCCAAGCTTCATACCTTCTTTTCCTCCTTCGGCTGCAAATGCGGTCAGGCAAATGATCAGTCCTACGACCAATGTCGCGGATAGGAGAGGTTTTATTAGATGGCTAAATATTAAAAAATTAGAAAATACATTCCACTGAGGTTTGATCGATCGTTTCATTCTATCACCTCCTTTTCGGAATGGTTTTATCAGTAAGCGGAACTACGACATTGCAATATATTTGACTTCGGGTTGTGTGCTTGGATCATTTGCTGTGCTGATTGATTTTAATACATTCTTTTTATTTCTTTTAATTTTTTGCTTTAGGCGAGGATTCCTAACAGCACTGCTAGTAACAAGTTTATAAATCCGGGGGATGGAGACTCAAGCATGCTCCCGGAGTTCCTGGATCGGTTGTTCTATCTTGTTGGTGAAGCGGTGGTTTTGCTTGCTCTATGTGTCTTATTGCTATCTATTTTTGTGGCCTTGCTCATCCTTTACTCATTCAAGACTGGCAACTTCTTCGCAGCTCGCATCATGCTATTGGGAACCACTCTGTTGGAGAGCGTCATCAAATCACTATTCTGGATCGCTGGGGCGGATGACGCCGTAGTAGATGACGTTGGCGTGCGCCTTCGCAATTACATCAATTACCGTGAGTTCATCAAGACCCCCCGAGAGCAGCGGTTTATCTTCATGCCTCAGTGCGTACGCAGCACAGAGTGTCCTGCCAAGCTCACCCCAGAGGGCATAAAGTGCGTCAATTGCGGGCGCTGCAATGTCGGTGAGGCCAAGAAATATGCCGAAAGCCTCGGCTACAGGTTCTTCATAGTTCCCGGCTCGAGCTTCATAAAGAGAATCATAAAAAAATATCGTCCACGGGCTATCGTCGGCGTCGGCTGTTCGATGGAGATAAAAGAGGGCTTGGATCTCTGCCACAGCTATGCTATTCCCGCACAGGGTGTACCGCTCTCGAAAACCGGCTGCGTCGCCACGACCCTAGATTGGGAGCAGTTCTATGA
>JAAZNX010000049.1 GCA_012798025.1 Methanothrix sp.
CGTTTCTGGCGGGATTGCTTCTTCACGGGGTCCCAAAAATTTTCAGCTTCGTAAGCGTAGGTCCGGCCATGGATCTTCTGCTTGACGATGTAAGTCATAGCTAAGAGTAATAACCATAATGCTATATAAACCATTCGGTATGATCGTGCGACAACGAAGTCATTGGAAAAATTGGTTAAGAGAAAAGGCGGAGTTCAGGTTTTATATGAGGTGAAATAAATGGCATGGTTAGTTGGATACCCAAGAGAGAAGATCAACTGGCATCCCACCATTGATCCCGAGAAATGTGTGAAATGTGGGATGTGCATGAACTGCGGTAGGAACGTCTACGACTGGACGGAAGAAGGTCCGGTGGTGGCCAGGCCCAACCAGTGTATTGTGGGCTGCAACACCTGCGCCAATCTATGCATGGGCAATGCCATCTCCTTCCCTGACAAAGAAACGATAAGAGAGATCTACAGGCGAGAGAAGATCTGGTCTAAAGTGAAAAAGCAGCTGGAAGAGGAAGGAAAGATAAAGACAAAGCAGAAGGCAGAGGAGAAGGGCGGATGCTGCAGTTAGACAATAAGGAATGACTGTAGCTACTATTGAAGAGATTCAAGAGATGGGAGCCAGGATGAAGTCCATCCTGGGCCTCTCCACCTCTCCGGATGGGGTGCGATTTCTGACCACAAAGGATGCGGTAGAAGGGGCGAAGATGCTCGATCGCCACCGCTACTGCCAGACACTCATGCGCGCACGTCACGGCCAGGACGTGTTGCTGGACGCAGGAGGCATCTCCTGTCCGGCTGCCGCCCGAGCATTCGGATTTCGGCCTCTGCCCGAGCCGCTGCGCACAGGAAAGGGCCTGGTGGGATTCGGCATCGTATCCGAGGAAAAGGTAGCCGAGGAGATGTTCGAGAAGATGCCGCACCTGGAGATGGGGGCTATTCAGCAGATACACCTCTATCCTCTGGAAAAGGCGGAACATCTGCCGGATCTGGTGGTGGTGGAGGACGAGGTGGAGAAGCTGATGTGGATCATCCTCGCCTACCTGCACGCCCAGAAGGGCGAGAGGGTGCAGAGCTCCACGGCCGTTCTCCAGGCAACATGCGTCGACTCTACGGTGATACCTTACCTGGAAAATAGGCTGAACTTCAGCTTCGGCTGCTACGGCTGTCGCGATGCTACAGACATGGGCCCCGGTGAGGCTGTGATGGGATTTTCAGCGTCATATCTTCCTGATATTGTCGAGCATCTCGAGTTTCTGAATAAGAAGGCCCTTCCGCACTCCAGGGGCAAGCATGCATTTGCAGCGTTGAAAAAGGAGCACGAAGGAGAGCAGGCATGCACCTGCTCATCGCTATGAGGCTGATTGGGAATGCGACAAGTAATTTTGAGTCTAACCGAAATTGGGTTTAGGAGGTCTTTGAAGTGAACAACACCGAGGGTGGGCCCTTTGAGACGGAGAAATGCGAACAAATAAACGTCGATGCGAATTGCGCCGCTCTGGCGGTTATTCTTCTGAGCCACATCAAAGGGCATTTGGTCTCCGAAAAGATAATCTCGGCCCAGGAGATAGCCGCCTTTGCCTCATCCCTGGATAGCATCCAGCATGTATACAGTGAGTTGGTCACGAGATATGGTATTAAGCCTGAAGAAAGCTGCGACGAGGTTAAGAAGGCCATTTGCCGATGCATTTAGCAAAATAGAGATGGAGCGGCAATGTTGCAGATAAAACCCTCTGATATATGATATTGCAGTGCTTCAGGAGGCGCGATACCTGATGAGGATTGGGTGATAGGTATTTATCCTCGGAGCAGTGATAAAAATTATGATAACGAATTGCGCATCAGAGAAAAAGAAAATTCTCTTCCTCTGCACCCACAACTCCGCTCGCTCGCAGATGGCAGAGGGCCTCTTGCGGGCCATGTTAGCAGATCGCTATGAGGCCTACAGCGCTGGCGTAGAGGCCACAAGGGTCGATCCCCGTGCCATCGCTGTCATGAAGGAGCTGGGGATAGACATCTCAGGTCAGCGCTCCAAGTCGGCCGAGGAATTCCAGGACATGGTATTCGACATGGCGGTCACAGTCTGTGACCGAGCCAGACAAGCCTGCCCAATCATCAGCACCAACCTATCGCTTCCGACCAAATCTCCCAGGGCAAAAGAGGTGATTCACAAGAGCTTCGAGGACCCTGCCACGGCCGCAGGCTCGCAGGAAGAGCAGCTCAAGGCTTTCCGACGGGTCAGAGACGAGATAAAAGAGTGGATCTCCAAGACATTTGGGAGATAGCCTTTGGATTTTAACCTAAACTCCGCCCGTCTTAATAACCATAGAGGGTTTCGAAGAGGATTCCTATAAACCTATCCAAAGAAAATATATAGAAATTATTATATAATAACATCATTTTATACTATGGATTCTTTTACCACGTGGACATTGAGAGGGCTTAGCGCTAAACAAGACAAGTCCCGACTCTCACAGATATCGGATTTAATAGACTGGGCGCCATTTTGCCGTATCCTCGAAGAAATGTATGACAATAAGGGCGAAAGGGGCGGAAGACCCAACTGTGACGTTATTCTGATGTTCAAAATTCTGATACTTCAACAGTGGTATGGCTTAAGCGATCTGGAAGTCGAAAGGCAAATGGCCGACAGCATATCGTTTATGGTAGGGTAGTTCATCCATAGTGCAAAGCATTAATATGACAATGGGTTTCTTGTAAGTCCAATTGCAGTAAGAATATGCAAATTCGAGGAGAGCTCATGAAGAGAAATATCAAGGTTGAACGCCTCAATCAAAGACCGTTGGAGAAGCAGGAGATCGAGCTTGTAGAGCGCAAGGGCATAGGTCACCCGGATAGCGTGGCGGACGGCCTTGCGGAGTCCATCAGCCGGGCGCTCTGCCAGGAATACCTTGATAGATTTGGAGCGGTGTTGCACCATAACACTGATAAGACTCAAATCGTGGCAGGAAGGTCACATCCTGCTTTTGGCGGCGGGGAGGTTATTTGCCCGCTTTATATTCTCTTAACCGGACGGGCCACCAGAGTCTTCAAGGAAGAGGAGATTCCAGTGGACACTATTGCAATCAAGGCAGCTCGTAGGCTGCTGACGGACTCGCTCTCTAACCTTGATGTCAACAACCACATAATTCTCGATGCCAAGATCGGCATGGGATCTTCGGACCTGAGGGATGTCTTCGGCCGCAAGGTTCCCAGCGCCAATGATACATCTTTTGGCGTAGGCTACGCCCCACTCTCCGAGACAGAGAGAATCGTCTACAATACCGAGCGAGAGCTGATGAACCTCAAGAAGAGCATCCCTGCCATCGGTGAGGACATCAAGGTCATGGGCATGCGCGAGGGCGATACCATCAACTTGACCATTGCCTGCGCCATGATCGACAAGTACTTGGCGAATCTTAAAGAGTACGCCGACACGAAGAATGATATCGTGGAGCACATCACTCAGCATGCCAAGCAGTTCACGTCTCGCAAGGTCGAGGCGCAGATGAATGTGGCCGATGACATCGAAGCGGGCTCTGTTTATATCACCGTCACTGGCACATCTGCAGAGATGGGAGATGATGGTGCAGTAGGCCGTGGCAACAGGGCTAATGGACTTATCACGCCGAACCGACCCATGAGTCTTGAAGCAACCTGCGGCAAGAACCCGATCAACCACGTGGGTAAGATCTACAATCTGCTTTCCACAGAAGCTGCCCGTCAGATCGCCACAGAGGTTAAGGGCATCGATGAGGTCTACATCAAGATCCTCTCGCAGATCGGCAAGCCAATCGATCAGCCGCATATGGCAAGCGTGCAGATCGTGCCCAAAGAGGGTGTGGACATGAAGGCTGTGCAGCTGGGTGCTGCTGAGATCCTGGATGACTGGCTGGCGAACATTCCCAAACTGCAGCAGATGCTGTTTCGTGGAGAGATCAGCACATACTGAGCTGTTTTTACGATGTGGTGAGCCGATCTTGGGGCCCATGCGCAATGGTGCGGGACCCATGGACTCACAGGCATCGTAATTCTTCCGGTCGACCATCAATAAAATTGCAGACGCATATTGATAAGAAAGTTATATATGTATCAAAGATACGAACTTATGGTAGATGCCCTCGAGAAGAAGCAAAGACCAACTAGTACGTATAATCCTCACCATATGTCAAGGAGACGGGGCAACCAAGACCAGAATTATCTACGATGCAGGGCTGAATTTCAACACGGTGAAATCCTATTTGGGGTTGCTGATCGGGAAGGGCCTTATTGAGGTGGTCCAGGGGGATCTCATTCGCTATAAAACGACCCCAAAAGGGGAAAAGGCCTTGAGATGTCTCAAGGAGCTTGAGGCCATTTATTCTTAGTTACAAAAAAAACTCAAAAAGATCTTGATTTTGGCGGTCTTTTGAGAGGCGAAATATTGTAACAATAGTTATCGGCAGAACTCATATAAAGCTTCGGATAAACTTAAGTAGCATTGAGCCAAGGGATGGTAACGGACGAACCTTACATTACAATGAGTTTATGGGGCATGATAGTTTGGCACCTTTTATCGAGATTCGGGATCTGACAGTTCAATTCGGTGAGGTTGTTGCTCTTCGAAAGATAAACCTGGTCATTGAGGAGGGCGAGTCGGTAGGAATTTTGGGCAGGAGCGGCTCTGGAAAAAGCGTTCTGATGCATGTCCTGCGCGGCGTAGAGTCATTCCAGGGAATTAGCGGGAGCGTGATCTTCCACGTGGCCCGATGCGAAAAGTGCAGGCATGTGGAGCCTCCCAGTCACGCCGGAGAAAAATGTCGTTGCGGTGGAGTACTAAGAGCCATTGAGGCAGATTTCGTCTCTCTAGACATAAACAACCCACTGCGGCGCGACATCGTGAAGAGGATCGCCATCATGTTGCAGAGGACCTTTGCCCTTTACGGCGATGAGAGGGTAATTGTGAACGTCATGAGGGCTGTGGAGGAGACGGGCGAGTCCATGAGCGTTCACCATGCAGCAGACTTGCTAGATGAGGTCAACCTCTCTCACAGGCTAATGCACGTTGCCAGAGAGCTGTCGGGCGGAGAAAAGCAGCGTGTTGTTCTGGCCCGTCAGCTAGCCAAGTCGCCCATGGTCCTTTTGGCAGACGAGCCTACAGGAACCCTTGATCCGTCTACCGCGAGGGTGGTGCACGATTCTATCAAGCGGGCCGTCCAGGACTTCAAAATGACCCTGATCATCACCAGCCACTGGGAAGATGTGATGGTTGAGCTGGCAGACAGGGCGATATTGCTGGACCAAGGAGAGATCAAGGCAGTGGGAGCGCCAAAAGAAGTCGCCGCCCAGTTCCTGGCCATGGCAGGAGAGCTCGGCAAGCGAGAGGAGGTTAAAGTAGGAGCTCCAATAATCAAAGCCAATAATCTGGCCAAGAGATACATCAGCATTGATCGGGGCGTGGTCAAGGCTGTAGATGACGTGAGCTTGGATGTGAAGGAGGGAGAGATCTTCGGTCTGGTAGGTGTCTCGGGAGGCGGCAAGACGACCTTATCCAAGATGGTGAGCGGCATCATCACGCCCACAAGCGGAAGCATCTCCGTTCGTGTAGGAGACGAATGGGTTGATCTCACAGTTCTAGGGTCCAATGGTCGCGGAAGGGCAACTAAATATATCGGCATTCTCCATCAGGAATATACCTTATATCCATCCAGAAGCGTCCTTGAGAACCTGACTGAAGCCATCGGCCTTTCACTGCCATTTGAGCTGGCAGAAAGGAAGGCCATCCATACCCTGGAAACCGTTGGGTTCACCGAGGAACAGGCAGAAGCTGTGCTCACCAAGATGCCTGATGAGCTCTCTGAGGGAGAGCGCCACAGGGTAGCAATGGCGCAGGTTCTGATAAAAGAGCCACGCATTGTCATCCTCGACGAGCCTACTGGAACGATGGACGCCATCACTAAGATCGAGGTTACAAAATCCATACTCAACGCCCGCGAGGAACTGGGCGAGACCTTCGTCATCGTGAGTCACGACATGGACTTCGTGAAGAATGTCTGCGATCGGGCGATGCTCATGCGCAATGGAAAGGCGGTATTCACCGGTCTTCCCGAGGAAGTCCTGGCCAAGATCACTGAAAAGGAAGAGAAGGAGATGCTGGGGAGTTAATTTGAGAGTCTTTGTTGACGGCAGAGAGATCGAGCTTGGCGAGGGGGCATGTCTCGGCGATGCCCTTGTAAAAGCAGGTGCAAAACCCGCCAATGGCGCGATTGTCGGAGTGGTCAAAGGCAGGGGCGAGAGATCGCGTCAAACCAACTCGTATTGGCTCAACACCACCAAGGGCAAACTCAGAATAGAGCTTTTGAATGCCGACCTGCAAAAGGTCTGGCACGAGAGCGTGGGCAAGATCCAGGGATGTGAGGTGATATGGGCTTCGGCAGATGGCGTTGCCTTCGGGCCATTCGCATCGTCTATCTCCTTCGGTCGCGAGGCTCATGAGTATAACCGCTGGGAGGTGGTGCTGGGAGCAGCAGGATTTGAGGCGGAGAAGACCCATCTTATCTTCGTGCGCAGAAGGCATGCTGCGGTTTATGGAGCACCAATAGATGGAGGCAGGCTTGCCCATGTAGTTGGCGGCAAGAACACTCTGGATCGGCTCGAAACAGGAGATAAAATATTAGGAATTGAGCCCGTCGTAGAGTGGCAAGATCTCACAGAAAAGCTGGCCACCATGGACCAGTCTCTTCCCTTGGAAGATGGCATGGAGATCTTCACGCAGATCATGGTCGAACTCATTGAAGATGCGCCAGAAGGAGCTGAATTTTTCCTGGCCTTGACTCGCGATGGAACCTTTAAGGTCGATTCAGTGTCCAGCTCGTATATCTCCTCTGATCAATTGTTGACTGAGCCCATAGTCTTCGAGCACCGCGAGCCACGACTCGAAGGCGTGGTCACCGTGAGGACAAGTGGCAGGGGCCTTGGCAGGATCTTCATATACAAAGCAGACCGCACATCAAATCCCGGTCATTCTGTGGTGGCGCGCGTAAATTCCGGAATGGACCTGGTGAAGCTTGCAGAGCCTGGCCAGTTGGTGACAGTACGGGTGAAGCCTGAGCGCATCATCCTCATGGGTTCCAAGCTGGCTGATGCACTATCTCTCCTGAAAGTGCAGGGAATTGAATCAGAGGTGGAAGGCCATACGGGCGACGATGCCGTGGTGGTGGCACAAGATCCAAAAACCACTATGCAGATCTTGAAAAACAGGAAAGTGAAGCTTGTTGCCATTCCAGCCAGTCGCCTCGTCTCCATTGAGCTTTACGATGATAAAGCTCCCAAGACTCTGGATTACTTCCGTCACGTAACAGGCCTAAAAGAAAGGCCTGTAGGCCCTCTACCCGTCTATTTTGTCTATGAAAATACCTTTCTCTTCAAGCCCCAGATCGATGCCGTCAGCTATAAGGAATTGCTGCCTGAGAACAAGCCCACAGGCCCTGTGCCTGCAGGCACAATTGGCGTCTCCAATCAGGTGGCAAAGAAGATAGGACTTGTTGGAGTGAGGCTTGTGCAGGACAAGCGTTACGGGCCTTCAGGAGAAAAATTTGAGGCCACAAACATCATCGGCAGGGTCCTAGAGCCTGAGAAGCTACAAGAAGTGAAGGAAGGAGAGACGATTTATGTTCTGGAGGTGCGCAAATGAAGGTCACGAAGTACGTGATAACATCCTCTGAGTCGGACATTCTTCCCTCGGATATTGCCATGAAGATTTATGGTTCAAAATACGATGTCAGCGTCAAAGAGACCTGCTTTGGTGTGATGGTTAACGGCGAAGAGGAGGTTGTGAACGCGCTGGTGAAGGATATCAGGGCTCTGGATCCTGCGGGCATCTTCATCAAGGATAGAGGCTTCCCGCCTGGCGACCCCAGGCGCTGCCGGGGTCACAGAGGCGGCGGAGCACGACCGGGCTTTTACATGATCGAGTCCGAATCGAAGATGCTGCCCATGATATCAAGGGCGCTGGCCTCCAGCGGCGAAGTTTTTCCAATTCCTGAGAAGAAGAAGAAGCCACTTTTGCCCAGCAGACTGGAAGAAATCGTTAAAGAGGGTTTATCCTGAGGTACATCAATGTCAAAAGTTATCGTTTATCCTCCGACCAGCATGATACTCTCGGACCTTGTGGAGAGGATGGGCCACAAAGCGCTTGTAGTTCCCGAAAGGGTGCGCGAGCTCGTTACTGCAAATGACGTCCAGTCCCCTCCGCTGAATGTCACCCCTGAAGAGCCGAAGAAAGGGTTGCGCTATGCAGCCGTTGATGTGCCATCGGGGGTGAGGGGCAGAATGGCTTTGATCGGGCCACTGATCGAGGAAGCAGAAGCGGCTATAATCGTTGAAGATCCAGGATGGCTGACGGGCTGCGCTGGTTGCAGCCGGACCAACGAGCTGGTGAGGCTGCTCATCCGGACCAAGGGAATACCTGTTCTTGACCTGAGCTATCCTACAGACGATGCGCAAGCAAAGTTGTTTGTGCACAAGATCAAGGCCTTCTTGGGGGGATTGAAGTGATTCGCATTGCACAGCTCTCTTGCGGCTCGGAGTATAGCGGCATTCAAAAAGAGATCGAGCGAGCTGCAGAGACGGTGGGCGCAAAGATCGTCTACCCTGAGGTCTCCTTGGAGGACATATTAGATGTTGAGAAAAAGTTCGGCGTCAAGGTATCCTCAGGGGACCTGAACCTGGCCATGGCTCGCGCTGTGCGGATCGTGGAGAATCCGGATCTTGCTGATGCCGTGATCGTAATGACTTGCTTCCGCTGTGCAGAAGCTGCAATCATCCGGTCGGAGATTAGAAAATTCATTCATGGACACTCAAGAATTCCCGTTTTGAGCTACTCTTTCACTGAGAGGACGACTGCAGAGACCCTTCTCACAAGGATGGAGGCCCTGGTTACAACCGTCAAATACCGTGGTCTTCTGGCACGCGAGAGGCAAAAAGGCCTCACAGCAGGAATCGACTCAGGATCCACCACTACAAAATCGGTGATCATGAAGGACAATGAGGTCATCGGCACCGGCTGGGTTCCAACCACAGAGGTCTTGAAGAGCGCTGAAGATGCCTTTGAGGCAGCCGTAAAGATGGCTGGCATCCAAAAGGAGGAGATCCAGGCCGTAGGGGTAACGGGCTACGGCCGCTTTCTGGTAGGCAAGCATATCAACGCCAGGCTGATCCAGGAGGAGATCACAGTCAACTCCAAAGGCGCTGTCTTCCTTTCCGACGCACAAAGGGGTCCTGCCACAGTGATCGATATCGGCGGCATGGACAATAAGGCCATCTCAGTGCAAGATGGGATACCTGGCGGGTTTACAATGGGCGGCATCTGTGCTGGGGCCTCTGGAAGATTCCTTGAGCTGACTGCAAGGCGCCTTGGCGTTGACATCACACAGCTCGGCAAATTGGCGCTGAAAGGCGATTTCAGGAATGTGGCCATGAACAGCTACTGCATCGTATTCGGCACGCAGAGCTTAGTAAACAGCCTTTCAATGGGTTGCAAACCAGAGGATGTGGCCATGGCCGCATGCCATTCCGTGGCCGAGCAGGTCTATGAGCAGCAATTGCAAGAGGTCGAGGTAAAAGAGCCAGTGATCATGGTCGGCGGAACATCCCTCATCGAGGGTCTGCCACGCGCTATGGAGGAGCTTCTTCATGTCAAGGTACTGGTGCCTAAGAACGCTCAATACATCGGCGCAGTAGGCGCTGCGCTCCTGGTCTCGGGGCTGCTGGAGGGCTGAGATGGACCCCATGGAGGTCTTTAAGATCGAGGTCGCTGGGCAGGAGGATTTCGGGAAAAAAAAGTACCGTGAGCTCATCATGGACATCCTGCAGGACCTAGGTCTCATCAGGTCTATCGGCAGGCTTTACGTTTACATCGACGTCATGGAACCGATTTTCGCCGTTTTCGGCCTGCTGAGAAGCGGAATTCCGCCGCTCACCGTCAAGGATGTGGGCGATGTGATGAAGGTGGAAGGCGGCTACCAGATCAAGATCAATGATGAGGAGCACATGGCAGACCTTCTCAGGGTCTTGTGGGATCGATATGGTCGAGAGAGAGTGGAACAGCCAGTGCGCGACGTCGTAATCATTGCCTCAGATACCGATCCTGCAGGGCTCATGGTAGCAGATCTTGAAGCAGAGTTCCTGCAAGACCTGACAGATGGCCTAGTAAGGGTGGCTCCAGAAGGTTTTCGTAACCGACGCAACGAAATGACCAAAGACAGCTTTCTTTTTATAGCAGCCGAGGAGACCCTAACCCCGGAATTGATTGCCAAGACGAAAGAGAAGATCAGGGAGATGGAAAATGCTTGAGCCTGTGATGTTCACCGGAGGGTTGTACAAGCACGACCTGGTCATAGAACTGGTGGAGGATCTGGGCGGATACGTTCTGCAAAAGAATGTGACGCAAAGCGAGGTCATCCTTCTGATCCTGATTCCTTCTGAGGACAAGCCAGTCCTGGAAAGCAAGATAAAAGAGCTGCGAGGCGAGCTGGTGCGAGCCCCTCTGGCAGGAACAGAGGTGGCAGTTGTAACGCCCACCTTGGCCATACACCACCTGCCGCACACGGCCTGCGACATTGCCGAGTATTTGCGCCGCCATGGCTCTAAGACGAATATGATAGGACTGGCCCGTGGAGTAGGTCAGGAGATAGCCCAGATAAATGAATATGAGACCTCTCTGATCAACGAACACGATGCAGCAGTCTTCATCTTCGGCAACTTTAAAGAGTGCATCAGAAGGAAAGAAGGCCTGTACAGGAACATCAGCGTGCCGGTCGTGGTCACGGGAGGACCTGAGATACCAAAAGCCGAGATGCCATACGCCTTCGAATATGTTTCGTCCATCGGTCGCGTGGCGCACAGGGCCAGGAAGGCTACTGAGATAGGAATGTTGGATAGAATCGTCGAGGCTGTAGGCAGAGCGCTGGATAAAACGAGAGCCGAAATGGCCAAGGACCCTCTTACGACATCTGCGCCCCGCGTGATGGATGCAGTGCGAGAGCAAGTTCCGGATGTCGAGTTTTCTTATTCGCCTCTGCCAATTGCGCTCAATCTCAACGGCTTGCGGGTGAAGCTGCCATACGACAGCTACAAGGACGCAGTTATGGCTGTAGCATTCGATGAGGGCGTGAAGCTAGGAGAGATCGCCACTGTAAGACCCTCTCGAATGAAAGACTATATAATTGTGAGGATACTGCCTGCTTCTGAGACCGGCTTCGTCTTTTAGCCATATCCTGAAAGCTTGTAGCTTGCACAAAATGCCACAGACAGGGACGAGACTCATGAGCTTCGAAGATGAGCTGAATGCCATTTTGACAAAAGGCAAGGATAAATCAGCAGAGGATATTTTGAAGGCCGTTGAGAGCATATATGGAGAAGTTCCTTATGTCTTTCAGTTCATGAAGGACAACCCAGAGATACTCATTACCAAGGTACTACACAACAATGCGATCTTACGAAGCTCTGCTCTGGATGCCAAGACGGTCGAACTGATATCGGTCGCAGTATCAGCGGCGATGAGGTGCAGCCACTGCCTGAAACTGCATATCCGCGCGGCTTCAAATCTTGGAATACCAGATGAAGAGATCTCTGCAGCCATCTTCCTGGCTGGCAACCTGGTCAATGCCAGCGTGCTGGCCAC
>JAAZNX010000231.1 GCA_012798025.1 Methanothrix sp.
GTCCACTGGGTATTTTTCACGAAGCTGCTCGGCTGCTTGCTCTTCACTGCAGCCCGCTTCCAGAGCCTCGCGAATCTCCCGCCTGATTCTGCCGACCTCCTGTGCCACCTCGAAGGGGACTGGAATCTCCTCGCCTGTCCAGCTCGGGATCTCGCCGCTGCGGTGGATTGGGACGACCTTGATCTCATCCTCTTCGACCTCTGAGATCTCCCAGATCTCTCCCTTTGTCACGAAGGTTGCGCCAGGACGGGCAAAGCTCACGACGAAAGCCTCGTCCAGGGTGCCCACTGAGCGACGGCCCACGATATCGTAGACGTTGTACCTCTTCTCATCCGGGATCATTGAGAGGTTCTCGATGTAGTACTCCCGAGCCTTGCGGGTCCTCTGTATGATGTCGTCTTGCACCCTCGTCAGCCTGTGCTCCTCAACTTGAGCCAGTACTCCTCTCATCTCCTCCATTGTGAGATCCCTGAATGGATAGGCTCGATTGAAGATCTGGTATGCCTTCTCAAGGCGTATGTCCCCAAAGTCCATCTCCAGCCCCACAATCTGGTTGGCCAGTACATCCATGGGCTTCTCGTGAATCTGTATGGGCTCGAGCTGTGCAGCAGCAGCCCTGCGGGCGATGGCACAGGCCTCGGCCACGTCATCTGCACAGGTTGCGATTATGGTCCCGGATGAGATCAGGCCGATCTTGTGTCCGGCCCGGCCCACACGCTGCAGCAGACGCGAGACCTCGCGGGGCGAGCTGTACTGAATGACGTGATCCACATCGCCGATATCAATGCCAAGCTCCATGGAGGATGTGCAGATGAGGCCGCGCAGCGCACCGCCTTTGAATGCCTCCTCGGCCTCCACGCGCGCCTCGACTGAGAGGCTGCCGTGATGGACTCCTATGGGCTCGCCAAGCTGCCGGAACCTGGAGCCCAAAACCTCAGCCGCCTGCCTGGTATTGACGAAGATCAGGCACTTTCTGGAGCGAGTGGTCTCCCGGATGAAACGAATTTGCGCCGCCAGGCTGGGATCGCACTCCAGTGTGCTTGCCATGGCATAGTCTGCCCTTGTAGGCTTGGGACTGACCACTCGAAGATCGCTTGCTCTCTTTACATCTGCCTGAATGATTTTATAGCTGCGAAAATTTCCTACAAGCAGCCTGGCAACGATGTCTGGTGATCCGACAGTAGCTGAAAGGCCGATCCTCTGAAAATCCCCTGCGTTCTCGGCCAGCCGTTCCAGGAGCACTGCCAGTTGCGAGCCGCGTTTTGAGGAGGCCATCTCATGGATCTCGTCCACAACCACCATTCTGACGCTTGCCAGGTTCTTGCGCAGCCGCTTTCCTGTCAGGATAACCTGCAAAGTCTCAGGCGTTGTGATCAGGAGCTCCGGGGGGCGGAGCGACTGCTTTCTGCGGTCGGCCTGGCTTGTGTCGCCATGACGAACTGCAACGGAGACTTGAAGCTTCTCGCCCCACTCGTGAAACCTGCGCAGCATGTCCCTGTTCAGGGCACGAAGAGGCGTGATGTAGACTGCCTGCGTGCCCTGATGTTCTTTGCTCAGAATTTTATGAAAGATTGGAAGGGCTGCAGCTTCGGTCTTGCCCGTCCCCGTGGGCGCAATGAGTAGCACATTTTCGCCGGCTAAAATTGCTGGGATTGCCTGCTCCTGTGGCGGCGTCGGCTCCTGGATGGACTGCTGTGCAAGCATCTCGCGTATCCTGGGATGAAGCTTGCTGAATGCATTCACAAACAATTATATCCTGAACAGGGTATGAAAAGCTTACGATGGAGGATCATTGAGATGCAGATAGCAGTTGTGGGCGGAGGCGATTGCAGCCTGGAGGTGTATGATATGGCCCGGCAGCTAGGAAGGCTTTTGGCGGAGCAGGGTCACGTCCTCCTCTGCGGCGGTCTTGGTGGTGTGATGGAAGCCGCCTGCTGCGGTGCAAGAGAGGCAGGAGGCATATCCGTCGGCATACTACCCAATGACAAGAGGGAGGCAAACAGGTGCGTTGGCATAGCCATCGCAACAGGCATGAACCATGCCAGGAATGTGATCATCGTGAAGAGCGCCGATGTGGTGATAGCCCTGCCAGGGATGCATGGAACACTATCTGAGATAGCACTTGCCTTGAAGATGGGCAAGCGCGTCATCAGCCTTCAAAGCTGGGAGATTCCGGGCACTGTGAGGGCAAAGACTCCTGAGGATGCTGTTAAGCTGGTGGGGGCTGTGATTTGACAGAAATTTGCAATCATTATGTGATAGCGATGTTGTTGTCTGTCTTCCTTTTATCTGGCATAGGGCTTGCAGCCGAAGCATCTATGAAGGACGATGCCTACCACTACATGAGGAACAACATCGACGACGATCTCTACAATGAGTGGTGGTACTTCAATGCGATATCTAACAACTCTCAATTTTTTGCCTTCTACCTTCTTTGCGACCCGGATAACTTGACTGGATCGAGAAAGCTGCAGGTGCTGGGTGCAGTTCTTGAAGACGGCAAGCCTCCGGTAATCGGTGTGCGTCAGAGTCGCGGATTTGGTGGAGATCGAAATTCTCCGATCCTCGACCTCGATCAGAGCGGCTTTGCTGTTCAGGATGAATCCAACCTGAATGTTTGGGGACGGGCGAGCGACGAGGCATCTGGCACTCCACTCAGTTGGAACTTGATTTATCAGCCAGCAGTTGGCCCTTGGTTTGCAATTCCAGTTCAGGTGCAAGTCGGCCATCTCAAAGGCGGCTGGATGAAGTGGCTGGCCTATATGCCTTCAGCGAATGTTTCCGGAAGCCTGACACTTGGAGAGAGCGTTTTCAAAGTGGACGGCACAGGATATCATGATCACTGTTGGGGACGCTGGGCCCTTAATGATCCCCAGTTTGCCTGGGCTCAATGCTCTATTCCCAAAGAAGGCTTCAGCCTGACTTTAGGAGACATCCTGGGAGAGCAGCAAAGATCATATTTAGGAATAAAATTCGACGGCAAGACCATCGTATTTTCCGGCAAACAGGTGAAGCTGAACATTACCCAGTTCGCAAACGATCCCCAAACTGCTGAAAACTATCCTTCAAGGTACGAGGTGGTGGCTGAGAACAATGATTTTCTATTGGACATGACGGCAAATGTAAAAAAGACCATTCCCCTGATGATTGATTATCCTGCACCCGAACCCAGTTATCTGGTATTCCAGCAGGTCTCCGATCTGCAAGGAGTCCTGCATTCGAAGATTGGAAGAGAATACCAGTTCGATGCTGTTGGTTTCACAGGATATACGACCCCAAGGCTAGTCGTAGGAGATGTCAACTCGACAGACATTTGAAGAGCGAAAGGCAGAGAGTAAAATATGATGAAGAATATTATGGTTGCTACCGATGGCTCGGAGACGAGCAGGAATGCTGCACGTGTGGGAGTGGAGATAGCAAGAAGTTCTGGCGGAAGCGTCACAGTCGTCTATGTAATGGACGTTTTTCGCTTGGCCCAACTGCCTGGTCATGCAGCTTTTCCTGGCTTGAAAGACCAACTGCTGGAGCTGATGCAAAAGGAGGGGCGTGAGGCGACGCAGTACGTCGAGGAAATGGCTCTTTCTGCCAAAGTTCCGTGCAAAAAGATCCTCGCCGAAGGAAATCCCAGTGAAGAGCTGCTCAGGATCTCACAGGAATCGGGGATGGACTTGCTCATCATGGGCAACGTAGGGAGGACGGGCCTTGACAGATTTCTCCTGGGAAGCGTGGCGGAGAAGGTGGTCCAGCAATCCACTGTTCCTGTGCTGCTTGTCCGCAAAGACGGAACGGTGCATGGAGAAGAGGATTGAGGCCAATCCCAAATTCAAGAATATCACCGAAGGGGATGAATCCGCCCGTCGGGAGCCTTCAAAAGAGCCTGGCCGGGCGGTCTAAATCATAAATTGAAACCTAAGGATATGAGTAACTTAGCCGTGTGGGACGAAAGTAATCTCCCAACTCAAGCCATGTCGATCCATGTTGGGCCTATGAAAGAAGAGCCATTCGCTCTGGGTCATCTTCTCGATGGCCAGGCAGATGCCATCCTCCTCGTGCAGAGCCACCCGCTCCACTAGCGACTGGTCGAGAGACTGCAAAGCATCCAGCCAGCAGAAGCTCCAGGTGGCAAAGCCCGGACGAGTTACATAAAGCTCACGAGCTGGCCTTTGCGCTTAGCCTAGATGGCCCTGCGGTGGCAGCCTCACAAAAGTCTCTCTGAACTAGGGATAGATGCTTGCGATGTTGACGTCCGCCATCAGCCCATGAACTGTGTACTTCAGAAAAAAAGCATTATGCTTTGCGGATCAGGTCTGCAGTCTCGGCCATCATCGCATCTTCTCTCAAAGTCAAGAGCTCGGGAGGCGACTCCTGGAACAGCTCCAGGGCATTGAAGAACCTGTCCAGAACATCGCCTTTGTAGGTCGGTACGAGAAAAATATGTGTGTGCGGAATTCTTCTGCCCCTGGCATACATGCAAACGAAATCCGGCTCAAGAGCTAGCATCATCTTCTTGGCCACTGCTTTTGCTACGCGAAAAAGGCTGGCGTTCTCCGCATCAGTAAGCTCATGCCACCATGGAACATGCCTCTTGGGGATCACAAGGCAGTGACCGCGGGAGAAGGGATTGATGTCCAGGATGCAAAGAGACAGCTCGTCCTCGTAGATTTTATGAGACGGTGAAAGGCCCGAGACAATGTTGCAGAAGATGCAACATTTCTTGTTTTCTTCGGCTTGTACGGCCATACAGTAATGTCATTCCTGAATGTACTTGTTTTTAACGTCTGAATTTCTCGACGCCAACCTTTAATAAAGAAGGCTGCGAAGTGCCTGGTGTGATATGGCATGTCGTTTGAGATCGAGAAGATTCACGCTCGTGAGATACTGGATTCACGCGGAAATCCGACAATCGAGGTAGATGTCTATACCTGTTGCGGCTTCGGCCGTGCAGCAGTGCCATCGGGCGCATCTACAGGCACGCACGAAGCCCTGGAGCTGCGCGATGGGGGCGACAGATACGATGGCAAAGGGGTTTTGAAGGCCGTGAAGAATGTGAATGAGGTCATAGCCCCCGAGTTGCTGGGCATGAATGCCTCGGCTCAAAGGGAGATAGATCATTTCATGATAGAAATGGATGGGACTCCAAACAAGTCCAATCTTGGAGCCAATGCGATTCTCGGCGTCTCGTTAGCCACTGCAAAGGCTGCAGCTTCTTCCTCAGGCATGCCGCTCTACAAATATCTGGGTGGAGTGAACACTTCCCAACTGCCCATTCCATCCTTCAATGTCCTCAACGGTGGCAAGCATGCCGGCAACGAGCTATCCATCCAGGAGTTCATGATCCAGCCCACGGGTGCTAAGACGTTCAGCGAAGGCCTGCGCATGGCTGCAGAGACCTACCACTCCTTGGGAAAGATTCTGCAGGGAAAATATGGGGTGGGCGCTACCAATGTTGGGTATGAAGGAGGCTATGCCCCGCCGCTCATCAAGACCCGTGATGCTCTGGACGCCATCATGAGCGCCATTGATTCTGCAGGCTACGAAGGCGAGATCAAGATAGGCCTTGATTCTGCAGCCTCAAGCTTTTACATGGATGGTGGCTACTCCGTGGACGCAAACAGGCTTTCTCCCGGAGAGCTCATTGACTACTATGTAGACCTGGTAAATACCTATCCGATCATCCTGTTGGAAGACCCATTCGAAGAAGAGGCTTACGACGATTTTGCCAGGTTGACTGCAAAGCTCCCAGGAACGATAATAGTAGGTGACGACGTTTATGTTACCAACATGAAGCGTCTTGAGAAGGGCATAAAGATGCGCGCCACCAACGCCCTGCTGCTCAAGCTCAACCAGATCGGATCCGTATCCGAGGCCTTCGATGCTGCCAGGATGGCCTTCCGGGCCGGCTGGAAGGTAATGGCTTCTCACAGATCTGCGGAGACGGAGGATTCGGCTCTGGCAGACGTGGCTGTGGGCCTTGGCTGCGAGCTTCTCAAGACCGGTGCGCCAGCTCGGTCTGAACGCACGGCCAAGTACAACCAGCTCCTGAGGATACAAGAGGAGCTGGGGAATACATCCAGCTACGCCAGGATTTAAATTTACATGAATGCGGAGTTGGCAGTGATTGGTGGAGTTGGCTTCTGCCTAGAGGGCTTGGCCGATGAGATCGAGACGCCTTACGGAAC
>JAAZNX010000106.1 GCA_012798025.1 Methanothrix sp.
TACAGGCCGGGGGAGGATGGATGGACGATCACGCATGTCATGGCGGTGAAGGAGGTGCGGCCATGAGCGAGTTCTTTGCGCTTTCAGAGGGCCGCAGGATTAGAGTGTCCGACGATGGTGTGATTGCCGTCTTTGAGGACGATGATGGATCTGTGCCTCTGCGGAAGCGGAACAAGGCCGTTGAGGGCGTGGCCGAGCTGTTCTTCGGCAAGGAGACATACAAAGTATCTCCCAAGCAGTTGAAAGCCGCTCTGCGGGAGTTTCCTGATGATAATGTGATCGAGGTGTCGGCGCTGATGCACGAGATCGGTCTCGACATCATAGCTCCTCTTTTTCGGTTCGAAAGCTCTGCACAGGACAAAGTGGTTCTAGTGGCCGGATTCGGTGATCGGAAAGAGAGCGACGAGGAGGCACGAGAATGACGCTGGCGCTGAGCAACCATGATCCAGAGATCACAGCCTCCAGGTTGAAAGAATTGCCGAATGGTCCGATGACTGCGAAAGAAATCGGACTGCATCATGGACTCATCACAAGCCTGGCTCTCAGGGGCATCATCAGGAGTGCTGGGCGAACCAGGATATATTACACAGGCCGCGATGGGCGCAAACGGTCATATGACGCTCGGATTTGGATCTGTGGCCCGTGCTGGAAGAGTTTTGCTGAAAGGCGTGGCTGGAACGGCCAGAGCGAGGTGCCGTTATGTCAACTATAGAGGTAAGGGACTTCTTCAGCGAGCTGGTGGAGGCGCGGCTGCAGATCTGCAACAGCACGTTGCAGATCAAAGCTAAAGAGTACGGAACCACAGACAGGCTCCATAACTTCAAGATGGCCGCAGCGATTCAGGGCGTCGAGCCAGAGACGGCTCTACTTGGGATGTGGGCGAAGCATCTCGTGTCTGTCATCGATATAATTCACGATATCGAGCAGCATGGCAAGCTGCCCACGAAAGAACTGCTTTCCGAGAAGATCACCGACTCAATAAATTACCTGCTGCTCCTGGAAGCTCTGATCGAAGAGAGGCGGGAGGCAAGGCCATGATAGAATTCCGGCTCGGAGTCACAAAACACAAAACGCTTTTTGGAGATGTCCTGGAGGAGAAGGTCTGCATCACGCGCGAGACTGGGAAGGCCATTTTGCTCAGAATAGAGAATCGTGGAAAAGTCGCCGAGCATTGGATACCCAAGAGCGTTTGCACGATCACGGACAAGTCCGTATGCGTGGCGAAATGGTTCTATCAGAAGGAGATGGAGCAGCAATGAGCTATGATCCTGTGATGGTGGAGAATGTCGTGGGGATCATGGCGATCATCACGATACTGTCGGTGCTGGTTGCCACGATTTCATTGGTATTGCTGTTCGTAGGGTGGAGGCCATGAGTAGCAATCCACCTACATTGCAAGAGGCGATGGAAAAAATAGAACGCTTAGAGGCTGAGCTTGAACAATCTGAGCGCGTCATTCAGGCAAAGATGGAGTGCATAGACGAACAGGCAATGCAAATTAAGCAACTGCAAGCCGAAGTAAACACTTTGTCCTTAATGGGGAAGAGAAAAACTTGGAAACCCGATGATGGTCATGATAACATATGGCATTATGGGAGCCTGATTCTTCTTCTAAATCATGTCGGAGAGACACGAAAATGGGTCAGTAAGAAGAACGAACCTCCTAGCATGTTTTTGGCGAGGATACTAAACGAAAAACAATGGTCGAATGGACAATGGCTGGAATATCTAATAGATGAATTGGATCTGGTAAATCGGGCCAAAATGGAATGCATCGATGAGATGGACTGGTACATATCCTCACTTAAGTGCGCCTTGGTCGAGGAACGTGCGCGGGTGCTCGCTTTCACACCTGATGAGATTGAATGGAGAACTCGCAACAATATGCCCGATGTCAAGGACGAAGGAGATTGGGAAACGTACATCGAGGCGGCCAAAAAGCAGCTTCAGGAGGAGGGTCTGCTATGGCGCAGATAACAGACCAGCATCACATAAAATCAGGATGCAGGATAGTTGAAGTGCCAATGTCACGGCCCAAAAAAGGCGAAAGCCGCAAAAACCTATACCCGAAAGTTAGATTTTTGCGTGACA
>JAAZNX010000023.1 GCA_012798025.1 Methanothrix sp.
AGGGGCATCTTGCTCTATGGTCCGCCCGGCACTGGCAAGACCATGATCGCCCAGGCAGTTGCCAACGAGACCAACGCCAACTTCATCAGCGTGCGTGGGCCCCAGATGCTCTCCAAGTGGGTTGGAGAATCGGAAAAAGCCATACGAGAGATCTTTCGCAAGGCAAGGCAGGTCTCTCCTGCCATCATATTCTTCGACGAACTGGATGCTATCGCGCCTATGAGGGGGCTGGAAGAGAGCAACCATGTTATGGAACGGGTGGTAAACCAACTCCTGGCTGAGCTGGATGGTCTGGATTCCCTGAAGGACGTGGTGGTAATAGCCGCCACAAATCGTCCGGACATCCTTGACCCAGCGCTCTTGCGTTCTGGCAGGTTCGATCGATTGCTCCTGATCGGACCGCCGGATAAGCTGGGCAGATATGAGATCCTTAAAATTCATGCCACAAGGATACCAAACAGCGAGGACGTTAACCTGGAGGAGCTGGCAGAATTGACAGATGGTTATGTGGGCTCTGATCTGAATTCGCTTTGCTGCGAGGCTGCAATGCTGGCCATGCGTGAGAATCTTGATAGAGTGAATATGAACCACTATCTTGAGGCCTTAAAGAAGGTCAGGCCGAGTGTGGAAGAGAATATGGTAAGCTACTACGAGCGCCTCAGCGAGCGATTCAAGGGCGGAGTGAAGATCGAACCCAGTTCGCTGATCGGCTACAGATAAAAACAGATCGCAATTGAATTGCTCGATGGGATGGTGTTGGAGAATGGGAAAGGTGTTCGCGGGAACTATAGCCGGCAAGGAGATTGTGAACATCGACGGCACGGTGTTGGGCGAGCTTGAGAACGTGGTCTTCGAGCTTAAGACAGGAAAGCTGGTGGACCTGGTGGTAAAGCCCGATTCAGATCTCAACCGCATGAAGTACAGGGAGCAGGGAAAGTTCGTGCTAATACCCTTCAGTTCCGTAGTTGCAGTGAAGGATTACATCGTGGTGGACGAGAGCCGGGCAGTTAAGAAGGAAGGATGACACTGTTCAAAGTAATCCATCCAGTCTACCTGGCCGGGAGGCAGATCGATCTCACCTTCTATTATCTTCATAATAAGATTTGCTACCTCACAAGGCGTCTTTCCGGTGGTGTCGATCTCATCCACGCGGTGGCATTGCTCCACGGCCTCTACAAGAATCACATCTAGCGCCTCAGCTTCCAGATTCTCCTGCGTCTTTTCATGCGAATATCCGCGCGCCTCCAGACGCAATCGAAGCACAGCAGGATCAAGCCTCAGGACGATCGACCAGTCTGCGAAGTGGTGGGAGAAATGGCCTTCCAGGATGCAGATCTCTTCAGAGTCCTGCTCCTTCAGGCGTCTGCTTAACCCCTCCATGTCAGCCTCAAGGCAGCCCCGACGAGGGTCCAGCCCAAAGTTCAGTCCGTCCTTCACAAGGGCATTGATGTCTATGACCTTGTAGGGAAGGAGCCGGGCAACCGTTGTCTTTCCAGTGCCCGGAGTGCCCGTAAGCGCTATGTACATATCTCCCAGAATGCAGAAAGAAAGCGGTCGTTCTCTGCCGGAGTCCCCACGGTCACCCGCGCGTGGTGCTCACCAGCGCCCCTAAATGAGCGGCAGTCTCGAATGATGATGCCTCTTTTCAGGAATTTTTCCACGAACTCGTCTGAAGGCTCTTCTGTATCGATGTAAACGAAGTTGGCTTGAGAAGGATGGGATCCGATCTCATTTTGCAGTCGCATCCTCTCCGCACGAATTTTTTTCACTGACTGGTGCATGAAATCCAGATCAGAGAGCGCAGCCACTCCCGCAGCCACAGAGGCACAGGTTATGCCGAAGAAGGGCGGTGCAGCTCTGCGGTATTGATCTGCGATCCATCGAGGCGCAACTGCATAACCAAGGCGCATGCCTGCCAGTCCGAAGGCCTTGGACATGGTTCGGCCTACTACGAGGTTCTCGTACTCCTTCACCAGGTCGAGGAGGGATGTGTCGGCGAACTCTACATAGGCCTCGTCCAGGAATATTAGAGCATCCGTGCTCTCTACCATGGCTCGCACGTCCCCCTCAGAGGTGACGTTTCCCGTGGGATTGTTCGGAGAACATATGAAAGCCATCTTCGTGCCTTTGGGCACATCTGTTGAAGCCCTGAATCCGTCTTCTCGCGGCGAAAAAACTGGTGTGGCTCCGGCCATGACGGTCAGGATCTCGTAGTAGCTGAAGGTGGGCGTGGGTATGAAAGTCTTGTCGCCTGGCTCCAGAAAGAGCCGAGTCAGAGTATCCATCACCCCATCCATGCCGGCTCCAATTGCTATCATCTCCTCGGGAAAACCAGTATACTTCGCCAGACTCTCCATCAGATCCTCTGGCTCAGGATACCTCGAAGGAGATATTCTCTTCAAAGCCTCTGCTACCTTTGGGCTGGCGCCGTAGGGATTCTCATTGCTGCCCAGCTTTACGATGTCCTCTGGCCTCAGGTCGTATCTTTGGGATATCTCGGCAAAGCCCTTGCCCGCGACGTAAGGCTTGAGCATATCCAGACAAGGTCGGAGCTTAGGAAGCTTTTTTGAGCGACTCTCCAATGACCTTCACCACTCTGTCGATCTGCTCCTCAGTTACCACCAGTGGCGGGATAAGGCGAATGGTGTGCTCGCTCGTGCTGTTGAGCAGGACCCCATTTTGCAGTGCATTCTCCACCAGGGCCTTGCAATCTGCGTCCAGGTCCATGCCTACCATCAGGCCAAGGCCTCTGATCTCGCGTGGACCAAGATCTTTTAGCTCCGCACGCAGATATGCTCCCAGCTCAGCAGACCTTTGCACCAAATTCTCATTCTGTATGACCTGTATTGTTGCCAGTGCAGCGGCACTGATCAGTGCACCTCCGGCAAAGGTAGATCCGTGGTCCCCCCTCTGGAATGCATCCGCTACAGCACCTGTGGCGAGCATGGCGCCCATGGGCAGGCCTCCTGCCATTGCCTTGGCCAGGGTAATGATATCCGGCAAAACCCCGGAATGCTCCTTTGCAAACCACTTTCCAGTGCGTCCAAAGCCTGTCTGCACCTCGTCGAAGATGAGCAGAGCACCGACATCATCGCAGATCTGGCGGGCGGCACGCAGGTAGTCTGCATCTGCTACATAGACTCCTGCTTCGCCTTGAACGGGTTCCAGAATTACTGCGCCACTCTCTTGGGTCACAGCTGCCTTCAGCGCTTCTTGATCATTGTATGGAACGAACGTTGCCTCATCAAGGGGACGGAAAGGCTCGCGATAAATCGGCTTGTAGGTGTTGCCGAGGGCACCAAGGGTGCGGCCATGAAAGCTGCGCTCTGCAGCCACGATCTTTGACTTCCCAGTGGCACGACGTACGAGCTTGAGGGCAGCTTCCACGCTCTCGGCTCCTGAGTTGCAGAAATAGGCCTTGCTCATGCCCGTGAGCTTCTTCAGCTCCTCTGCCAGAACAACCTGGTTCTCTGTGTAGTATAGATTGGACGTATGGATAAGCGTCTCAGCCTGCTTTTTTATGGCTTCGACGACGTCTGGATGGCAATGTCCCACGTTGTTCACTGCAATGCCTGCCACGAAGTCCAGGTACTCTCTGCCGTCTGAGTCCCACACAGTTGCACCTGAGCCGCGCACAAGCGCAACATTCTGGCGGGTGTAGGTCTGAAATATAGCTTCAGACTCGCGTTTTATGAGTTCTTTCTTGTCTATCATAGCGCACTCTTCGCAAAGTTAAGCAATATACGGTATTTGCTCCCTCAAATTGAAATCAAGGGGCTCTTGAGCGTAATGCAGGCAAGAGCAAATATAGCTTCCGGATAGAAAAGAGCCAATTATGCCTTCTGCTCGATCTCCTCTTTCCCTGCTGGCACCGATTCGGAGTTGTTCGGCCCATTTACGTATCTAAAGATGCGAAATAAGTTCATGGAACCTATACTTATTTGCACTTCATGCAAAGTTTATATATTATAAAACGGCATAATCTTAAAGCCTTTTCCATGGAAGTCAAAGTGGTCTTTTCGCCCCAACTTTCCCCTGAAAGAAACCATCGGCGCGATACAAAATGGAGCAGACTTGCATGGAAAGGGCACAAATATTTGCTCAGCGAGGATGCACCCAAAGTCGCTCTGGAAGGGTGCACTGGGAAGGGAACAGCGCAGAATATTTGGCGGTTCATGCCTCATTAAAGCTAAAGAACGCTCCTTGCAAAGCGAAGGCTCATTTCGATCTGACGGTTGACATCCCTGCTGGTGATCTCCATGTGTCCTGGGTACAATGTCTGGACGTCGAGCCTGGTCAGCCGTTCTATCGAATTGACCAGTTGCGCCGTATCGCCACCATACATGTCAGTCCTTCCAATGTTCCCGTCCGGGAAGACTGTATCGCCTGAGAATAGTATCCTCTCGCTCTTCTCGTAGAGGCAGACGCTACCTTGGGAGTGACCAGGCGTCTCAATGACCTCCAGCCTCCATTTTCCAAGCTCCAGTACCATACCCTCCTTTAGCGTTTCATCAACCTTATACTCAGGAGCTTCCTGGCCGAAGAGATATGCCACAGAGGCAAGGTCGTCGCCAATGCACCCCACCTCTTTTTCACTTAACAAGAGCCGCGCTCCGGTGGCCTCTTTTAGTTGGGGAGCGGCCCCGGAATGGTCATGATGACAGTGGGTGAGAACTATCATCTCGATCTTCGTCGGATCGATATATTTCTTGATATTTTTTAAGGTCGGCCCTGCCATCATGCCCGCGTCTACCAAAATGGGCCTCTTGTCTAGGATCAGGTAGACATTGCCATCGAAGGCAGCACCGCTAACCTTATGCACTTCGACCATCGATAAACACCTTCAGGACGAATGTAATTATTACGATATATTAGTTGGTATCAATGACACTGATGGATGAGGCAAGCAGAGGGCGTGTGACCCGAGAGATCGACTGGGTGGCGAAGTGCGAGCATATCGAGCCTGAAAGGCTAGCCAGGCTGGTGGCCGCAGGCCGTGTAGTCATACCGAGAAACGTCCTCCGAGAGGACCTCAAGCTCATGGGCGTTGGCGAGCTTCTCACGACCAAGGTGAATGTTAATGTCGGTACATCGCAGGGCCTCGACTCAATTGAGGCGGAGGTAGAAAAAGCCCTGGCTGCTGTGCAGGCAGGTGCCAATGCGGTGATGGATCTCTCAACTGGCGGAGACCTGGATCAGTTGCGCAGGAAGATACTGGGCGCAGTCCGTATTCCTGTGGGGACGGTGCCGATTTACAGTGCTGCGGTCAAGAAGGACCTGACTTGCCAGGGTTTATTTGATGCCCTGGAAAAGCATGCAAAGGACGGCGTGGACTTCGTGACGGTGCACGTTGGCGTCAACAAGAACACTCTTGAGCGACTGCGCCAGGATCCCAGGATCATGGGCGTTGTGAGCCGTGGCGGCTCTTTGACCATGAAGTACATCGCCGAGACGGGTGAGGACAATCCATACTATTCAGAGTACGACTATCTCCTGGAGATGGCTAGGGAGTACGATCTGACGCTCTCTTTAGGCGATGGCCTCCGGCCTGGTTGCATTGAGGATGCATCGGACAGGGCCAAGTACATGGAGTTCATAATGCTTGGCGAGCTTGTCCGGAGGGCCCGCAGGGCAGGAGTGCAGGCCATGGTGGAAGGGCCGGGGCATGTGCCAGCGGACGAGATTCAGACATCAGTTAAGGCCATGAAGCACCTTTGCGACGGCGCACCTCTGTACCTCTTGGGTCCGCTGGTGACGGACATTGCTCCCGGATATGACCACATCACTGCGGCCATGGGCGGGGTGATCGCGGGCATGGCTGGAGCAGACTTCCTCTGCGCCACGACGCCTTCAGAGCACCTGGATCTGCCCACCAAGGAGGATGTGATCGAGGGCACTTACGTGACCAGGGTGGCGGCTCATGCAGCTGACCTCACAAGGCCAGGCGTGCGGGAGCGTGCGCGCGCGTGGGACCTGGAGATGGCCAAGGCCAGGGCAGATTTGGACTGGGAAGGGCAGTTTCGTGCTGCCATCAATCCGGCCAGGGCGAGGCAGATCCGCCACAGGCGCGGGATGGAGACCGACACCTGCACCATGTGCTCAGAGCTGTGCGCTATCAGGCTTGCAAGAGAGGCGATGGAGAAAGAATGATCTTCATGTGCCGCAGGTAGCGTCCGAGTAGCTCTTCTCTATGACCTCCCTTTCAGGCGCGACCTCGGCAAAGATCTGTGCCTCGAAGTGCTGCACCTCGGTGTCCTCGTCCAGCCATGCGTCTGGAGGCAGTCCAGCCTTGACGCAAGTCTGGCCCAGGAACTCCAGGGAATCAAAGCCCCACTCAGGGGCTACTTGCGGCAGCAGCAGGCCTGAGAATGGTCCTTTGGTGACGATCAGACCATCTTTTCCGATACGCACGAGTTCTGGCAGCTTCTTTTTTGGGACATTGTAGGTCTCGGGTTTGGTGAGTATTGTGACTTCCACCTCAATTCTCTTAAGCTCGCCGGGCCGCACGCTCGGAAAGCGCGGATCGCGTGAGCAGGCATTGATTGCCGAATCCACGATCGCTTTGCCAAGGGGCATAACAGGATGAGGATAGCCAATGCAGCCCCGCAGTTCGCCCTCCAGGTGCAGCGTCACGAAAACGCCCCGGGGCTCATCGAAGACTGGCGGCAAGCCCTTTGTATCGATCGTCTTTCTCCCTTCGACGTAGGCCTTGAGGGCCTCTCTGGCCAGCCTGACGGCGATGCGGCCTTCTTGCAATGTTAGCATATCTCTTCAGTTTGCACGACGGCTATTAAATTGTTATTCCCTCTGAGTGCACCATCTATTTTTATATCGCCGTCAATGCTATCCACCCATATTGCAGGATTCGACGAGAATAAAACAAGAGAAT
>JAAZNX010000172.1 GCA_012798025.1 Methanothrix sp.
GGGTTCGAGCCGTTGCCTCCAAACCTGCTGCTTGAGACCGTCAGGCAGATCCGGACCAGGAAGGGCTTGAAGCCAGAGATGCCAAAGCCATCTGATTACTTGAAGGTTGTCTAGATTGCAGCCTTCGAAAAGATTAAACACAAAAGCAGAAATACAGAAAAATATGGATAGTGTAAGTTGGAGGAAATGAATTATGGCAGATACCAAGCCACATCTCAATCTAGCATTCATTGGACATGTCGACCATGGGAAGTCGACTACAGTAGGCAGATTGATGTATGAGACGGGTGCTGTGGATGCACACGTCATAGAAGAGTACAAGAAAGAAGCTGCAGCCAAGGGAAAGGCGACCTTTGAGTATGCCTGGGTTATGGACAGCCTGAAGGAAGAGCGTGAGAGGGGCGTGACGATAGACATCGCCCATCATCGCTTCGATACTGCCAAATACTACTTCACAGTAGTGGACTGCCCTGGCCACAGGGACTTCGTCAAGAACATGATCACCGGAGCCAGCCAGGCCGATGCCGCAGTGCTCGTCGTAGCCGTCCCGGACGGCGTCATGGCTCAGACCAAAGAGCATGTCTTCCTTTCGAGGACTCTGGGAGTCAACCAGTTGATCGTAGCCATGAACAAGATAGATGCCACCACGCCACCCTTCGATGAGAAGAGATTCAATGAGGTGAAGGATGAGGTGGGCAAGCTCCTGAAGATGGTAGGATACAAGCTTGAAGAGGTACCCTTCGTGCCGGTCTCCGGTCTCATGGGAGACAACCTAGCCAAGCCCAGCGAGCACCTGAAGTGGTACAAAGGCCCAACTCTTCTGGATGCGTTAAACAACCTCAAGATTCCCCAAAAGCCTACAAACCTGCCTTTGCGCGTACCTGTGCAGGACGTCTACACTATATCTGGCGTAGGCACTGTGCCAGTAGGCCGCGTGGAGACCGGCATCATGAAGAAGAACGATAAGATCATCTTCCAGCCAGCTAATGTATCAGGCGAGGTCAAGTCCATCGAGATGCACCATGAGGAAGTTCCTGAAGCATACCCCGGAGACAACATCGGATGGAACGTGCGTGGCGTCTCAAAGAAAGATATTCGCCGCGGCGACGTATGTGGACATGTAGAAAAGCCGCCGACCGTAGCCAAGGAGTTCAAGGCCCAGATCGTTGTTCTGCAGCATCCCAGCGCCATTTCGGCAGGGTACACACCTGTGTTCCACTGCCACACCGCCCAGATCGCATGCACCTTAACTCAGATTCTGGCCAAGCTGGACCCAAGGTCTGGCGCTGTCAAGGAGGAGAACCCGGCCTTCATCAAGGCAGGAGACGCCGCTATCATCATGGTGACGCCCTCTAAGCCCATGGTCATTGAGCCGGTAAAGGAGATCCCGCAGCTTGGCAGGTTCGCTATTCGAGATATGGGCACGACCGTCGCAGCCGGCATGTGCATGAGCGTGGTCCCACGCTAAATTTTTTTGGTGTTAAGACATGCAGAAGGCAAGAATTAGACTCTCTGGCACAAATCCTCTGATGCTGGACGACATTTGCAACCAGGTCAAGGGGATTGCCCAGAGAACTGGTGTGCACATGGCAGGACCAATTCCACTGCCCACGAAGAAGATGGTCGTCCCTTGCAGGAAGAGTCCTGACGGCGAGGGGACTGCCACCTGGGATCACTGGGAGATGAGAGTCCATAAGCGTTTGATAGATCTTGATGCAGACGAGCGCGCTTTGCGCCAACTCATGCGCATCCAGGTCCCAAAGAACGTGAACATCGAAATCGTGCTGGAAAGCTAGGTCCAGGTAGGACGAGATCAGGGCTAATCCCCGCCGGGATACAGCCCGTACCTATATGCTCCAATGATTTTGGACTCGTAGTATAGTCTGGACAGAATAGAGGCCTCCGGAGCCTCGGACCCGGGTTCGAATCCCGGCGGGTCCGCTGCTATTTTTTTCTCGATCCATGGATTCTTCGACTGCAAAACGAGACCTACATGAAAAATAGATATTAATACTTTGACCACCCTAATTTTAGCTGGAGGTGTTAGTATTAAGGCTGCGATAATGCTACCTCTTCTAGCCCTTGGGTTGCTCTTTGCAGTGGGCGCTGCACAGCCCACAGGACATGGAGGTTCTGAATCTGGGGAGTCGACGTACAAATCGCTTACGTATCATGACTGGCTGTCTCCTTGGGACTCGTATTACTACTACCCATACTACACATACTACTATTATCCAAGATATTACTACTATCCATATTACTACTACCCATACAGCTACTATTACTCATACTACTGGTACCCAAGGTACTACAGATACTGGTACTGGTACTGGTGACTCCTATAAACTGTTTTAGTTATTATTTTATTCCTCTTTGTTGTTATGAGCGTTTTTTCCAAAAGATGCCTTTATGAACAGGTTGATCGTTTAGATTGGCTTGCAATGAACGATAAACAGCTTGTGCTCGTCATCATCTGCATGACCTCTTTTATTACACCATTTTTGGGCTCTTCCGTTAACGTTGCCCTTCCCACAATCAATGCTGATTTTGCTGTGCCAGACGAGGTGCTGCTGGGATGGGTAGTCACGGGCTTTCTGCTCTCTGCAGCCATCTTCGTTGTGCCTTTTGGCCGGATAGCGGATACATTTGGCAGGAAAAAGATATTTGTCGCAGGCTTATCGATCATCGTCGTGTCCTCCCTTTTTTGCAGCGTTTCCACCTCAGTCCAAATGCTGATAGCCTCTCGCGTGGTCGAGGGGTTTGGAAGCGCAATGATCTTTGGCACTGGAATTGCCATTCTCACCCAAGCATTCCCTGCTAAAGAGCGGGGCCGGGTCCTTGGCATCAATGTGGCGATCGTATATCTCGGATCATCGATCGGCCCGTTCCTTGGCGGGATCATCACGCAGCACTCTGGGTGGAGGTTCATCTATGCTGGAATTATGATTTATGCCTTGGCTGCGGCGCTTCTTGCGCAAAGGAGCCTCAAGGAAGAGTGGCGGTGCGAGGAGGCGGGGCACTTCGATATTGCAGGCACAGTTCTCTATGGCATCATGCTCTTCGCGCTCATCTACGGACTTTCTCTGATTCCTGATATGGCCGGAGCGTATCTGCTGGTGCTCGCAGCCCTGATGATGCTCGTATTCCTGCGATGGGAATTGAGGGCTGAAAACCCCATCGTGAAGATCAGCGTCTTTCGCAATAACTATGTGTTTTTGTTCTCGAACCTCGCCGCTCTGATCAACTACAGCGCCACGTTCGGCGTTGGATTCCTTCTGAGCCTCTACTTGCAGTACATGAAGGGATACGACCCACAGACGGCAGGGCTGGTCCTCGTCGCCCAACCCATCGTTCAGGCAGTCTTCTCTCCGCTCGCCGGGAGACTGTCCGACAGGGTGGAGCCGAGAGTCGTCGCCTCGGTTGGAATGGGGTTATGCGTTATTGGCCTGGCGCAATTTGCCTTCTTGACGCCTGAAACATCGCTTGAAACCATCTTCGGAAGCCTTGTATTCCTCGGACTTGGATTTGCCCTATTCTCGTCGCCCAATACCAATGCCATCATGAGTTCTGTGGATTTGTGCGACTATGGAATGGCCTCAGGAATGGTTAGCACCATGAGGCTCATCGGTCAGATGATGAGCCTGGGCATCGTCATGCTCACGTTCTCTGTGATCATGGGGCATGTTGAGATCGCGCCCGAGCAGCTTGATAAGCTCATGGTCAGCATCAAAGTGGCCTTTGGCATCTTCGCGGGCCTGTGCGTCATGGGCACGATCTTCTCGCTGGCAAGGGGAAATTTGCAGAGAAAGACTATGCCATAGTTCAATTCTTTGTCTACTCAGCCCTCAACGCCTCTATGGGATCGAGCTTTGCGGCCTTGTTTGCTGGATAGACTCCGGCGATGGTTGTTGTCAGCACTCCGAATAGGAGGCCCAGAAGAATGGACGACGGCGTTATGGCTGAAGGCAGCCCGGCCAGCGTTCCAATCGCAAAGGAGACGATCACACCAATGACGATTCCGATGATGCTGCTCACCGCGCCCAGCACCCCAGCTTCGAGCAGATACTGCATCCTGATGTCTCGCATGGTCGCGCCGAGGGCTTTCATGACACCTATCTCTTTGATGCGCTCCTTCACAGTCAGCATCATGACATTGGCAATGCCAATCCCTCCCACAACAAGCGATATGGCCCCGATTCCTGCAAGAGCATACTTGATCATTGAAAGAACGCTCAAGAGCGATGAGAGCATGTCTCGCGCCGTTGTGGCATCGTATGCCTCATCCTTGTGGTACCTCCTAAGATCGTTCTTGATCTTTTCGATTATGCTGTCCACCTGCTCTGGATCCTCTACAGTTACCTGGAAAGATCCATAATAGTAGTTTTCGTCGCCCAGCAGCTCTTTCATGGCCTTGTGAGTGATGTACATCATATTGTTCTGGTTGTTCATTCTTCCCGACGACTGCTCCTCTTTTTCAAGCACACCCACCACGGTAAAGTCCATGTATCTGCTGGTCTTGTAGTACAACCGAATCTTGTTTCCAGGAGTGATCTTCATCCTGAAAAGCTCCTGCGATACGCCCTCTCCGATGACGATGGATTTGTAGTCCGATGAGGTTAGGAACCTGCCCTGAACCACCTTTTCCTTGATATCAGCCTCTTTGTCGGGGTCCACGCCGGTGAGGCTGGCCGAGGCATTTGTATTGCGAAAGGCCACTACTACGCTGGCCGAGGTCTCTGGAGCCACATTTTTTACCCCCACGACGTTCTCCAGCACCTTCGTATCCTTGTCCGTGAACTTCGCAGGCTCTGCAGGATTTTTGCTCGCCTGGCCCGGTCCCCCGAAATGGGCGCTCCCCGGCACCACACGAATCACATCCAGATCAAGGGTGCTGAACTGAGAAGAAACGCCGGAGTAAAGTCCCTCGCCCACGGACATCATCACAACAATGGCCATGACGCCGATGATTATTCCCAGAGAGGACATGAGCGTCTTGAATCGGTCTGCTTTGAAGCCTAC
>JAAZNX010000233.1 GCA_012798025.1 Methanothrix sp.
GCAGAGATCAAAGCGGAAAGCGACATTTGCTGCACCTCCGCAAACGGCGTGCAGGTCGTAAATTCGCTGAAAGAAAGCCAGGTGATCTTCGTTCCGGACAGGAATCTGGCAGCATACGTTGCCCGTCATACCAGGAAGCAGATCATACCATGGGATGGTTATTGCTATGTGCATGATAACTTCACATCAAACGAAATAATGGCGGCTCGTGCATTGCATCCGAAGGCTGAAGTACTCGTGCATCCGGAGTGCAGGCCAGAGGTGATCGACAGGGCCGACTTCGTCTACAGCACCGCCGGGATGGCACGCCATGTCCGATCGAGCGCAGCACGCGAGTTCATCATAGGAACGGAGGTTGGCATGATCTATCGGCTTGTGAAGGAAAATCCTGGGAAAGAGTTCTTTTCGCTCAGCGAAAAGGCAATCTGCCAAAACATGAAAAAGACCAACCTGGAAGATGTGCTGCGAGCACTGCAGACCCTGGAGACACGTGTGAGCGTGCCAGAAGATATCGCATCAAGGGCGAGAAGGTCGATTGAGAGGATGCTGGCAGTCAAGATCTGAAAAAGCATTTATACTTGTTTCGGCGTAAGGGTTCTGGTTTGTTCCTTATCATCTTTGGAGGATTGAAGGATTTGACAACTGTTTACGATGTGCCTCCCCATGACTTGATCGCTGCCGTAGCCCAAGAGCTGAAGGCGGCAGGCAAAGTTGTGCCGCCCGCATGGGCTGAATTTGCCAAGACAGGGGTAAGCAAGGAGATGCCGCCCACCAACCCCGACTGGTGGTTTGTGAGGTGCGCATCTGTACTGCGCAGAATATACATCGACGGCCCCGTAGGCGTTTCACGCCTGCGAAGCTTCTATGGCGGAAAGCACCGCAAGGGTGTAGCTACAGGACACTTCAAGAAAGGTAGCGGCTCAGTGGTACGTGAGGCTTTGCAGCAGCTTGAGATGGCGGGTTATGTCAAGAAGATAAAGAAAGGGCGCCAAATGACGCCGGAAGGCCAGGCATTCCTAGACGATATGGCCCATAAGATAAGGAGCAAAATACAGAGCTTTCCGGCTCAGTCCGCGGCTGAACCTGCCGCAGAATAGGCATAAAAGAGGTAAAGTCATATGGCTGATGATGAGCTTGCAGAATTAAGACGTAAGAGGCTGGAGCAGATCCAAAAGCAACAGATGGATTCGCAAATGATGGCAGCTCAGCAAGAGCAGGCCCAGCAGGAGCTAGAGGCCAAAAAGGCAGCCGTCATGAGGGCCATCCTCACACCCGAAGCCCGAGAAAGGCTGAATGCGATACGCATGACCAGGCCTGAGTTCGTCGCTCAGATCGAAGGTCAGCTCATCATGCTCGCTCAGAGCGGTAGGCTGCGGGGTGCGATCACCGACGAGCAGCTCAAGGCAATCCTCAAGCAGGCCCAGCCCAAGAAGAGAGACATCACGATAACCAGGAAATAACGGCAAAGGCATTTGATGAATGTTGCAGTCCTGTTTTCCGGCGGGAAGGACAGCGGTTTGACAACGCTCCTCCTCGAACCATTCTTCGACGAGATCGAGCTCGTCACATTCAGCTTTGGCAGTGACGATGCCTGGAAGGTGGCTGCAGCCGCTGCAGCTGAGATTGGCCACCCCCACAGGAAAGTTGTCTTCGAGAATGGTGTACTGGAAAGAAGCCTGGAGATACTGCTATCTACGGGCTACCCAAACGATGCTCTAAATTACGTTCATCAGGTTGCAGTAGAGACGATGGCCGAGACCCATGAGTTTGTAGCAGATGGAACGAGGCGAGATGATCGTGCGCCAAAGATGAGCTTTAGCACAATCCGAAGCCTCGAGGACAGGTTCCATATGCAATACCTCAGGCCCCTGGCGGGCCTTGGAAAAAAGGCCATCAATGCTATGGCACGACGCTATTTTGACTTCGCGGAGGAACCATCCACGAGGCATCCCGCCTCGGACTTCGAGGTGGGCCTGAGATATGCGCTCCAAGAGAGGCACGGCCAGAGGGAAGTCGACAGAATATTCCCCCCAAATCATACACACACCAGAGTTATTCGGAGGAAGAGAATTGTCCAAGAAATTGTTAGGCAAGAAGATCAGGCTTGCCAAGGCATTCAATCAGAATCGTAGGGTGCCTGCCTGGGTCATTGTTAAGACCATGAGGCGCGTGGTGACGCACCCCAAGAGACGACACTGGAGAAGAAGTACTTTAGAGGCGTGATAAATGGCTGAGACTGAGAGAGTTTACACAATTCCCCTTGGTGTTGTGAAGTCCGTTCCAATTTACAGAAGGTCCAACCGGGCCATGGCCGAGGTGCGCAAGTACCTTGCACGGCATATGAAAACCCCCGCAGAGGATATAAAGATCGATCCAGGCTTGAACGCAGCAATCTGGGCAAGAGGCGACATGAAGCCACCCTTGCGCGTCAGAGTTCGGGCGGTCAAGTTCGAAGACGGCGGGGTTGAGGCAGAGTTTGCAGGCGAGCGATAAAAGGCTGAAGATTGCAGGCAGCCCCCTTCTGGGAGTCTTTGCCAGGGCGACAGAGAAGGTTGTCCTCGTTCCGCGTGAGGTTGCACCAGAGGAGCTGAAAGCTCTGCAGGAAGGGTTGAAGGTTGATGCGGTGAGCTTGCAGGCTGCGGGGAGCGCTGTTGTTGGCTCCTTGATCTCCGCCAATAGCTTCGGCTTCGTGATCACTCATCATGCAGGCGACGAGGAGATCAGCATCCTGCGCGAGCATGGACGAGTGGCCAGGCTGCCTTCTAAGATCAACGCGGCGGGCAACGTGATTCTGGCAAACGATTGTGCGGCCCTGGTTCACCCCGGACTTTCCGCCAGGGCCTGCGAGACAGTAGCTAAAATCCTGGGCGTGACGGTGGTTAAGGGAACCATCGGAGGCTTGAAGACTGTCGGCATGGCGGGCGTCGCAACCAACAAGGGCTTGCTCGTGCATCCGCGTGTCTCTGCAGAGGAGATTGCTGTCCTGGAAAAGCTCTTCGAGCTGCCAGTAGATGTGGGCACAGTCAACCTCGGCTCGCCACTGGTGGGATCAGGCTTGCTGGCCAACAGCAAAGGATACTTTGCAGGCATAGAGACCTCGGGACCGGAGCTGGGTCGCATTGAAGATTCATTGGGTTTCCTGGTTTAATTAAAATGGTTAAAAGAGTTGGGGTGAAGCGATGAGCAGATTCGAAATCAAAGGACAGTATAGGGGAGGGCTTGTCGGCAAGACATGGCTGCCCTTTACCAAGATCGTAGAGAGTCAGAGCGAAAAGAATGCTCGAGAATGGGTCTATTCCCTGATGGGAAGTGAACATGGCCTAAAGAGGGATCTCATCAAAATAGACGAGGTGAAGGCAATTGAGTAGCACTCCTAGAGGCGAGGAGGAGATCAGAAGGCTGCTGGCTGCATACCAGCAGTACCAGGCTCAGGCCGAATCCATCATACAACAGATAAACCTGACTCAGTTGACGGCTGAAGGTCTCAACCGCGCAGTTAGCGCAGTCGAAGCCCTGGATAAGGCAGAGGTCGGACAGGAGATGCTAGTCCCCATCGGGTCTGGATCATTCATCTACGGCAAGCTCGCCTCTGTGGAGAAGGTCATTCTCAACGTAGGCGCGGGCGTGAGCATTGAAAAGACCGCGGCAGAGGCCAAGGAGACTTTGCAGGCCCGCAGGGCAGAAGTCCTCGAGGGATCGAAAAAGCTAAACGAGGTGCTAGCTAAGGTCGATCAAGAGATGCAGAAGATCCAGGCCATGATGCAGAAGTTCGAAAAGGGCCAGCAGTTTTCGGGTCAAGGGAGCGAAGGGATTGTTTAATCGGTTCAAGGAGAAGCTCGCAGGCTTCAAAGAGGCACTGTCCACGAAGGTCATCGAGAAGGTTGGAGCCAAGTTGGAGAAACAGGTGCCTGAGGCCCGCGAGCCGCCTGCCAATAATGAGGTAACGCAAAAAGAGGTGCCAACGCTACATTCTGTTTTGGAATCTTCCAAATCTGAGGTTCAGACTGCCAAGCCCAAAAATAGATTTTCATTCCTGGAAAAGGCAAAGAGCCTTGTCTTCGAGCAGGAAGTAATCCTGGATGAGCATGACCTGGAAGAGCCGCTATGGGCTTTGGAGATGGCCCTGCTCGAGAGCGACGTTGCACTGCCTGTCGCAGAGGAGATAGTCAAAGAGGTCAAGTCCGGTCTGGTCGGCGCAAAGAAGAAGATCGGCGCTGACACAGGGCGACTGGCGGAGGATGCGCTGAGAAATGCGCTTGTCAATCTGCTCTCCCGGAACCATCTGGACTTCGACGAGTACATTGCAAAAGCAGAAAAGCCGGTCAAGATCCTCTTTGTGGGAGTAAATGGCACCGGAAAGACGACTAGCATTGCCAAAGTTGCGAGATATTTGATGGACCACAATTACTCTGTAGTTCTGGCTGCGGGCGATACATTCCGCGCCGGAGCCATTGAGCAATTGGAGGTACACGCAGACAACTTGGGGCTGAAGGTGGTCAAGCACAAGACAGGCGGCGACCCGGCTGCTGTGATCTTCGATGCCATCGAATATGCCAAAGCTCACAACAAAGATGTCGTCTTAGCTGATACCGCAGGCAGGCTGCACACCAACATCAACCTCATGGATCAGATGCGCAAGATCGTGAGGGTCACAAAGCCGGATCTGCTCATCTTCGTCGACGAGGCAATAGCTGGCAATGATGCCGTGGAGAGGGCGCGCCTCTTCAACGAGTCGGTGCCCATCGGCGGATCGATCCTTACCAAGACGGATGCGGACGCGAAGGGCGGCTCAGCCATCTCGATCGCCTACATCACAGGCAAGCCCGTGCTATTCTTAGGCGTGGGCCAGACCTATCCGGACCTTGTGAAGTTCGAGCCTCGCTGGCTGGTGGACAGACTGATGGGTGAGGCAGAGGCGTAAAGCCCGGGTCACTTCTCACTCTGGACCCTTTTATTGTGCCTGTACATGATGGCCAGGGCATCAGCCACCTCCTCGGGCGTGGAGAAGACAGGTATTCCCGCTTTCTCCATTCTGATGACATCCTGCATGGCGAACTCCTTTCCTGCCACGCAGGCGATTATGGGCTTGCCCTTGTAGTCGATGCTCTTCAAGGCATCAACATAGCTGTCCAGGATCTCTGCCTGGAGCACGACGATGAAGCTGCCAACATCACTGCTATCCACCCCAATCTCTATCGTCTTCTTAACAATGTCGGCATCCTGGCTGAAGGTATAATCGACGGGATTCATGCCGCAGACATAGTCCGGCAAAAGCTTCTTGAGACGCTCCTTTAAATGAGGCTCAAGCTCCGAGAGTCGCATTCCGTTGTCGGTAATGGCATCAGCAGCGATGACCCCAAGCGAGCCTGCATAAGTTATTATGAACACACCATCTCGGTCTGGTAAGGGTTGCTTGGAGATGGCACGTGCCAGGCCGAACATGTGCTCGTAGTCTCTGGCGCGAATTATCCCGGACTGTCTGAAGATGGCGCTGAAGATCTGATCGTTGCCTGCCAGGGAGGCTGTATGCGATGCAACTGCCTTTTTTCCAGCGTCGGTACGACCTGACTTTAACACCACAATGGGCTTCTCAAGGGTGATCTTCCTGGCCACGTCTATGAACCTCCTGCCACCCTTCACGGACTCCAGGTACATGCAGATGACATCGATGTTCTCGTCCTTGCTCACAGCTTCAAGGATATCTGTCTCGTTGATGTCCAGTTTGTTGCCGATGGTGGCGATGATGCCGAAGTCCATTATGAGCCTCAGCCCCCATAGCATTCCGGCTGCGCACACTCCTGCCTGGGAGACAAGGCCGATGTTGCCCTTGCTGAGGGCGTCGACCAAGCCAATGGACTGAACCATGCTGCAGTGGGTATTGATGATGCCTGAGCAGTTTGGCCCCAGCAGACGCACGCCGTATCTGTCTGCTATCTCCTTCATCTCCAGCTCTATCTTTTTGCCTTCTGCTCCCAGCTCAGCAAAGCCTGCAGACTCAACGACGATGAAGCGCACGCCACATTTGCAGCACTCCTCAACAACATCTGGCGTCATTCCTGCCGACACAAGGATAATTGCCACATCCACTGGCGCAGGGACGGCGCTAATTCTAGGATAGGCCTTGATGCCGCAGATATCCTTTGCTTTGGGGTTGATGGGATAGAGCACTCCTGGAAATTTGTGGCTGACCAAATTGGTGAAAACATTCCATCCAAGCTTTCCTGGAGTTCCAGAAGCTCCAATGACCGCAATGCTCTTTGGATAGAATAGGTCGTGCAAATCAAGTTTTGCAGATGCAGGGGCCTCGGCCCTTGGCTCTCCCAGGATTATCCTGGCATCGACTACCGTGTATCCCTCTGGATAAAGGAAGACTGGATTCAGATCCATCTCTGAGACGTCAGGATTTTTCATCACGAAATCTGATATTTGCAACAGAAGCTGCTTTAATGCTGCAATGTCTGCCAAGTGTCCGCGATATCCTTTGAGGAGGGCGTAGCCTTTGATCTCCTCGATCATGCTTTGTGCATCCGACTCCGTGATCGGAATGGACCTGAAGGAGACATCTTTGAGGACCTCGACGAATACGCCGCCAAGGCCAAACATAAGCACTGGCCCGAAAGTGGCATCACTCGCAACGCCGACGATTATCTCCAGCCCTGGCCTGGCCATCTTTTGCACTGATACGCCCACTATATCATGAAAGTCTCTGATGATTTCCCTGTATGCCCTGCGCACGGCATCCTCGTCTTCAAGGTTAAGTTTGACTCCGCCGGCATCTGATTTATGGACAACCTCTGGTGAGAGCACCTTCATTGCCACTGGGGAGTCGAGGGACTGGAATAGCTGCACAGCCTCATCTTCAGATCTTGCCAATCCTGCACCGGTGGTGTAGATCCCCAAGGATTCCAGAACGGCTTTGCTCTCGTGCTCCATCAGGTAGGTCCTTCCCGATGCAAGTGCCTGATCCATAACCTTCCTAGCTTGTCCTGCCATTTCGACCTCTAGATAATTATCCATCTTATTCGCAAACGCCGCTGCTTTAAAAACGGTGGATCACATCTCAACACAGTGTTGATAAATGTTTTGCATAGCTGGTTTATAAGGCATAACTACTTATTCCAGCCTAATTACAGTATCAATCTTGTAAGAGGTTAAGACGATGAAACATCCTGATCGCATATTTTCATTCAAGGAGATCGAGAGCGAGGACGACCTGGTGGAGGCAATGACCAACCACAAATGGCCTCTTTGCTACAGTTTTTATCACGGGAAACTGCTCTATCTGAGCGACGGCGATGGCGAAGACTTGCCAGAATATGCAGTCGTTACCATCGATAAGACTGAGGGCCACCATTGCATTCACGGCCGCGAGGTTGGCAGGATCAAGCCCATAGGCATGCAGGCTGCAGATGTACATAGGTTCGTTCAGGAGATGAACGCAGGACGCTACCACAGCGAGAGCCCTGTCTGCATCCTGGCCGAGCCTAAATGGCATCACAGTTGTGAGCTTTGCAGGCTTGCAGAGGACTTGTGAAAAAAAAAATGTTATCTCAATCCCCTGAAGCAATCCTCGAGGTGTCGATAACTTAATTTTTTCGTCACCAGGCTTACAGCCACTGTGACCAGGAAAGCCAGTGGCAGAGCAACTATTATTGGATCGACCACAGGCCAAGGCATCTGTGCGATTAGAACATCTCTGCCAAAGAGCATCTTGCATATTCCCAGTGGTGCGGCCTCTGCTTTGTGAATGAATATATACCAGAAGACCGTCACGAGCGTTCCTGTGATCATGCCAGCAATAGCTCCGGAACTTGTTGCTCCCCTCCAGTAGAGTGCACAGGTGTACATCGGAAGGAAGGCTGCAGCACACAGCCCAAAGAATATGGCAGTTCCTCGGGCAATTATGTTTTCAGGAAGGATGTACCCCAAGGTGACTGCGATTAAGACGGCAACCAGTATTCCTATCCTGGTTATCAGTATCGATCCGCCGCCCTTTTTCTGGGTAAGCGTCTCATAGATGTCCCTGCCAATAGCGCTCCCTTGGACATGGAACTGAGAGCTAGAGGTGGACATGGCTGCGGCCAACAGCGTGAGCATGAAGAGATAAACGAACCATTCGGGCATTGCAGCATTTATGTAAACAGGGATTATGCTATCGGCGTTTCCCTTGGCAATGTTGATTGAAATGTTGCCCTGGGTTTGATAGAAGTAGACATTGGAGAGCGCCCCTACTACAAAAGCGACGCCTGTCATCATGAGAATAAATGCTCCTCCGATCAAAACACCCCTGTTCAGCTCCCTGTTGGACTTGACCGTCATGAACCGCACCACGAGCTGGGGCATGGCCAAAACTCCTATCCCCACGCCCATGACAATAGTCGAAACCAATGTCCACCACCAGGAGCTTCCCATGATTGGCATGGATGTCCATCCCGCGTGCCCTTGAGCCACCAGCTTTGCCGGAACCAGGTCTGCCATGCTCGTAAGAGCCTGGTGAGCAGACGTCAATCCTCCAAGGTGTGCATAGGTCACGAAGAGAAGAAATACCATCCCTATGAACATGATTGTTCCCTGCATTGCGTCGGTGTACATGACTCCACGAAGCCCTCCCCAGACCACGTAGGCAGCGATTATGACCGAGTAGATGAGCAGTGCCACATCAAAGTCAATGGCCAGTGTAGTCTCCATGAACCTTGCCGCTCCGATGAGGACCACCGATGCGTAAAGCGGCATGCCTAAGAATATCACGATGCCGCTGAAATACTGGACGAACTTGCTGTCAAACCGTTTGCCCAGAAGCTCTGGAAAAGTCATGGCGTTGAGATTGTGTCCCATCTTTCTGGTTCGCTTCCCATAAACTACGAATGCCACAAAGATCCCCACAAAGATATTGAGGAACGTCAGCCACAAAAGCCCCATTCCGAAGAGGCCTGCTGTGCCTCCGAAGCCAACTATGGCCGAGGTGCTGATGAAAGTAGCTCCGTAGCTCATGGCCATTATATATGGATGAGTCTTCCTTCCAGCCACGAGGTACCCTTCAGAGTCTTTAGTGGATTTCCATCCTCTGTACCCAAGATAAAGGGTGGCGAGAAGGTAGATCAAAATGATGACATTGAAAAGTAGAAGATTCATTTCTGTCACAACCCCAGCTCTTTCTCCTGCATCTCTTCCTCAACTGCCTCCCATGCGGCTTCCTCTTTGATCTCCAATGCCTCGAGCTCTCCGCCTCGATTCCAGTTGACTATGCCATAAATCACGCACAAAAGCGCGCTTAAAATACAAAGAACATAAACGCCCCAGATCCACGGATCGTCGATGCCGAGCATGTTTATCACCAACCTGAAGTGCCGCTCCCATTTGCTGGATTACACGCATTTCTACGGAATTGTGCGAGTAGAACGACGTGTGGTAGCATGTGTCAATATGTCAGGGTATAAGGATGTCGGTCAGGATTATCTATTAAAGATGTATGATTCAAGATTCAACAGAAAGCTATATCTCCACGATCGAAAAAGAGCCAGTGACTTTGCTGATACGAATTCCGATCTAGAGTTGGGAGTCCTATCCACACAATGCATCCAGGCGCCGATATATCCATTTTAGCCTTATCTGCCGTCTTGCTGCTGATAGCAGTCAGGCAGGTTGGCAAGTTTAGCCTTCAGATCTGGCAGATCATGCTTCTAGGTGCCCTCGCAGTCCTATTCACCGGACAGATCTCTCTCACGCAGGCAGCCCGGGCTATCAATCTGGATGTCATGATATTTCTTGCAGGAATGTTCTTGGTCGGCCAGTCCATGCAGGAGAGCGGTTATCTACTTCATCTCTCCTATCGCATCTTTCGCAGAGCAGGGAACTTGGATCAGCTTTTGCTCCTGATATTATTTGGTATGGGCTCCCTCTCGGCTCTTCTCATGAACGATACTTTAGCCATCATCGGCACCCCGCTGATGATCTACTTTGCCAGGACGCAGGGGATCTCTCCAAAGCTGTTACTCTTATCCCTGGCCTTCGCCGTGACCACGGGAAGCGCCATGAGCCCCATCGGGAATCCGCAAAACCTCCTCATCGCCATCAACGGAGGCCTGACCAATCCTTTTCTGATCTTCTTGCAATACCTACTAGCGCCAACTGTGACCAATCTGTTGCTCACATATTTCTTGCTAAAGTTCTTCTACAAAAACCAGTTCAATGATAAGCCACTGCAGATCTGCCAGGAACAGATAGAAGATACCAATCTGGCTTGCTTATCCAGGATATCCTTCACTCTGCTTATATTATTAATATTTATAAAAATTGCTACAGTCCTTTTTGGAGTCGGAGAGGATTTTGGCCTGACGTACATCGCCATTGTTTCTGCTCTGCCCATACTTCTGTTCAGCCCAAGAAGGTGGGAGATCATAAAGAAGATCGATTGGTGCACTTTGATATTCTTCGCCAGCATGTTCATCCTCATGGAGAGCGTATGGAGGTCTGGAATCTTTCAGGCGTTTATGGCAAAATCTCAGGCAGATTTGGCATCAGTCTCAACCATCCTGGTACTGAGCGTTCTTTTAAGCCAGATCATCTCGAATGTGCCTTTCGTGGCTCTCTGCCAGCCCCTGCTGATCCATCCTTCTGCCAGGGAGCTGATGGCACTCGCTGCGGGAAGCACCATTGCTGGTAATCTCTTCATCTTGGGCGCAGCAAGCAACATCATAATAATTCAGAACGCAGAGCGAAGTGGCGAGACCCTCACGTTCCTTGAGTTCGCCAAGGTGGGCTTGCCATTGACCGTCCTCAATGTGCTAGTGTACTGGATATTCCTTTGATATGAATGTAGGCTCGCTGCCCTGAAAAATTCCGTTATCTAGTTAAGCAAGCAGCGATCATAACCTAAGTTAGGAAAGAGCATGCATGAGCACAAGGTAACTGTGGGCTTGATTCAGACCTCTGTTTCAGAGGACCTCAATCAAAACCTTGAAAAGACTGTTTCAA
>JAAZNX010000121.1 GCA_012798025.1 Methanothrix sp.
ATTTGCACGAGAGACCTCTAGATAGTAGCCGAAGACGTTATTGTAGGCAATCTTTAGGGACTTGATGCCAGTTCGTGCTCTCTCCGAACCTTCCAGGCGTGATATCCAGCCCTTGCCGTCCCGTAGCAGAGAGCGAAGGTTATCGAGCTCTTGGCTGTAGCCATCCTTGACCACGCCGCCATCACGTATATTGGTTGGCGGATCATCAGCTATTGATTTTTCAATTAAAGCCACAACCTCATCAAGCGGGCCGAGCTGGCATTGCAGATCATTGAGATAGCGCGCAGCAACGCCTTGAAGAATCTGGCATAACGCCGGAAGTCTTTGCAATGTGCTCTTCAGCACCACAAGTTCTTTGGGATTGACAATGGCGCATGAGACCCTGCTCATCAACCGCTCCAGATCTGATGCGCATTTTAGCTCCTCGACCAGCCTGGTCTGCAGCACAGCACTGTGGCAGAGCTCCTCCACTGCATCCAGCCTTCTCTTGATAAGCTCTTGAGAGAGAAGAGGCATCTGGATCCAGCGAGCCATGGCTCGGGAGCCCATTGGTGTCGACGTCCTGCTCAGAAACTCCAGCAAAGTTCCCCTGCGAGACCTGTCCCGAATGTTCCTCAGTATCTCAAGATTGCGCAGGGTGACATCATCAAGCCTCATGAACTCAGAGCCGGAATAGATCACGATGTCGTTCAGGTGGCCCAGAGCGTCGAAGTGGGATTTGTGCAGATAAGAGAGAATCGCTCCGCATGCGCGAGCCGAAAGCACCTTGTCCTCCAGTCGTAGCCTCTTCTCCCAACCGGGACCGAACTGGCCCTCCAGGGCCAAAGCTGCATTTTCCCTGGAAAAGTGGGCCTCTTCCAGAACCTGCAGGCGAGTGCCTTCCCAGTTGAGACGGACGGGTGAGATGCATTCGCTTGGCCGGAACTTGGCCAGCTCAGACGTCAGTCTCTCTGCCGGAATTTCAGTGGTCAAGAACTCTCCTGTGGATACGTCCGCAAATGCCAGCCCGATCCTGCCTCCTTCTTCCACCACTGCGGCCAGAAAATTGTTGGACGACTCGTCCAGCATCGAGGGCTCGATGACAGTTCCTGGCGTTACCACGCGAGTTATCCTTCGCTTTACCAGGCCCCTGGCAGCTTTCGGATCCTCCACCTGATCGCAGATGGCAACCTTGTGCCCTGCTTTGATGAGCTTGGCAAGATAAGCTTCAAGCGCATGGTATGGTACGCCAGCCAATGGGATCTTGTTCCCATCGTCATCCTTCTGACGCGAGGTCAGGGTGATGTTCAGATCTCTAGAGACGATGACTGCATCCTCAGCAAAGGTCTCGTAGAAGTCGCCCACTCTGAATAGCAATATTGCATCCGGATATTGTCTCTTCTCTCTGTAGTACTGCTCCATCAGGGGGGAGAGCTTGGTCGCTGACATCCTGGTCCATCATCCTTGTGTCTTCCTGATATTTTCCCTTTTTGAGATGTTGTTTCAAAAACTTCCAAAACGAGAGAAGAGCTCATCAGATACCTGAAATCGGCTTTCTGCCGTGGCTCATGTACAGTCAGCGTAAACAGCGTCACTGCAGCTGCTATGGCTACGAATGCTATCAGAGCGCCACTCACACCGTATGCATCGGCTGTGAGGCCTGCTATCAGCGGACCTGCTACCACGCCCAACATTCGGGAAGTGTTGAAGATCCCATAGATCTCACCACGGCGGCTCTGACATGTTGTATCGGATATATGCGCCGCTGCAGCAGGGCTGCCGATGCCAATGCCTATGCCAAGGCCTGCATAAAGAATTGCAATCTGAAGCAAGTTGCTTGCAGCCAAGAGAGCTGCGAAGGAGACCGCTCCTGCAAGACATCCGACAAACATAAGTTGCTTTCTTCTTCCTCGGTCGGCCTGCCGGCCAAAGTAAATATTAGACAATGCCGTGCAGCCTCCGTAAGCCAGGTAAATCAACCCCACGTCTGTTGCTGAGAGCTTGAGATGCGCAGCATAACTTGGCAGCATAGTATAGTTGAAGCCTCCAACGATTCCGGCCCAGAGGACCACAGAACAACAAGCGAGAAACGTAAGCCGGTACCCTGGATTGATCAGATGCTCCTTTTCTCTTTTGGACTGGCAAATTGTAACGGGATTCTTCTTATCCGGCTCTCGCACTTTAAGATATACTATCACGACGGAGACTACGCCAAGCAGCGCCCAGAAATAAAAAGGCGCTTTCAGGCCGTATAGATCATAGAGAAACCCTCCCAGAAAAGGGCCGAATGCCAAAGCAGAGAAGAACGATGCATTATACCAGCCCATGGCAGCTCCTCTCTCCTGGTCTCTAGCTTGATCAATTATCAAGGCCATGGCTAGCGGCCAGACTGCTGAGGCTCCGACGCCTCCTAAGGCCCTGATGAGGAGGAGCATGTAGGCATTGCTGGCATTGATGTAAAGGAGCGGCAGAAATGTAAATGTGAGAAGCCCAAGCAGGAGCATATTCTTTCGTCCCAGCCGGTCTGAGCGGCGGCCTATGGGGATCTGGCTGATCAGTTGCACTGCCCCATAAATTGAGACGATGATGCCGAGCATCGTGTAGGACGCCCCAAGATCCATGACGTAGTTGGGAAATATGGGTGCGACCAGCGAAAAACCCAGGACGGCAACGAAAACGCTGAGATATAATGGTACCTGACGACCGAAATCGTGCCCGGAAATCTTCCACCCCAGCTTTAAAACTTCAGCTCCATGCCAAGGATAGTCTCAGTGTAAGTTACTCCATTGATCTCACGAATGCTGAGCACAGCTCGGTTGAGATCGGAGATGCTCTCAACATCGGCGATGGCGATGAAATCCCTCTCGCCGTAGACCGGAACAACTTCACGAATTCCCCTGATTCGTTCCAGAGCATCGTGGACAGCTTTTTCAGCTCCCGGCTCGACGTTGATCATTATAAAACCTTTCAAACCTCGACCCCCCACCAAGAATGAACATCAAGCTTTGATGATTGCAATTATAGTGCATTTAGCACAGTATTATTCTTTCGCCTGGATCATTTCTTTCAGCATCTCAATCTCCCTCTCAAAGCGATCCAGATGCATTTTTTCATTTGCAAGTAACAGACAATGCATTGCTTCCTCCAATCTTCCCAGGGCAATGAGCACTACAGCAGTGGATTCTAGATCAATCGCATCCCCGCCTTTCTGGAGCACAGTGTCGTACACCTGCAAAGCCTCCTCCATCCTGCCAAGGCTACGCAAAGCTAAACCCTTGTTCCGAAAAGCATCCATATTCTCCGGGTCTATAGCCAGGGATCGATTGTAACAATCTATGGATTCTTCAGCGCGCCCCAGCCGATAGAGTGTTACACCTTTGTTATTCCAGGCCTCGGGGATATGTGGATTCATGCCTATCAGGCGCTCGAAGATTTCCAATGCATCCTCATACATCATGCGCTTGAACTTATCCATGCCTTTGTGGATCAGAACCTTCTCTTTGCTGTTCATCTAGCATCACATGTAGCCCTGGATGGACGCGGATTCGCTGGCCTTTACCTGATTGCCGGACCCTTTGGGCGTGTCTCCTGGCCTCTTTATCTCACCAAAGAGCTTCTCATAGTCCTTGATGTGACCGCCCAGCCAGTTGTAGAGCTCCTTGGCTGCCAAGGGAGACAGGATGAGCTCAGTCTCTATCGTTCTCTCCATGAC
>JAAZNX010000227.1 GCA_012798025.1 Methanothrix sp.
ATTCCTGACGAGGCAGCGGGGATCGTCACATGCCTCAAGGTCTGCCACTTATTGGCACCAAGAGCAAGCGAGCCTTCTTTGAACTCGCTGGGAACCGCCCTCAAAGCATCCTCGCAGATGGTGGTGAGGTAGGGAATGAACATGATGCCGAGCAAGATCGAGCCAGCTAAGATCGATCTTCCTGTGAGCATATCAAAGCTGTCTTGCAGGTAGGACACGAGGATGATCACTCCCAAGAAACCATAAACTATGGAAGGGACTCCAGCCAAGAGCTCAATGGCAGGCTTCAATACGGCCTTTTTTTGGGGACCTGCCAGCTCTGCCAGATAGATGGCCAGGGGAAAACCGACTATGATGTTTATAAAAAGTGCGAGAAGAGTGATGATGAGGGAGCAGACGATCAGTGGCAGGAAGCCGTAAATATCTCCAGCTGGGTGCCACTTTTGGCCGGAGAGCAGCGAAAAGAAGCCCAGTTCGTGAAACGCACGAATGCTTTCGCAGATCAGGTAATAGAAGATGAGAAACATAACGAAAATAGAGGCGACGGCTGATACAAATAACAGCGCCTCTATGAACTTCTCCCTATATTTTTGAGGCACCACTATTCTAGGCCCATCCATACGTAAATCCAAAACACATTCCAAGTTAAAGTCCTTGTCTATGTGATCTATATAGGTGAGTTATCCTAATTCAAGAATATAGAGCTATTCTTTCAAATGATCAGGAGCCGATCCTGCACAGGATCTCTTTGGGATCATAGCGCACGCGAATGGTACGGCTTCTGCCTCGCTCACCCGATCCGCTAAAATCTGTATTGATGAGCCGAATGGCATCGAGCTTGTTGAGGATCTCGTGGAAACGCGTGTATCCTGCACCAGTTTCTTCATGGAAACGGCTGAAAAGCTCGCCAGCGCGACAGCTCTCCTGCTCTGCGGCCATACGCAACACCTTTTGCTCGTCTTCTTTCAGAGATTTCAGGGCATACGAGAGGTGAACCAGCCGCGAACGCTCGTAGGAGCTCTCGACATCTTGAAGAGAGACTGTTCTAGAGGCGCGCTTTTCTGCTAAGAGGCCGGACCGCTTGAGGAGATCGATTCCAACCCTGAGGTCGCCGCATGAATCTGTGTAATTCACCACAGCTTCCATGACATCTTTTTCGACCACGCCGGGATAAAAGCCCATTTGCACTCGAGCGTTCAGAATGTCCCACAGTTCAGCCCTAGTATAAAGTGGAAATACGATCTCTTCCGCCTGAAAGACGGACGCAACACGTGGGTCGAGGATGTAGTTCAGCGTAGGCTCGCTTAAAATGCCTATCACGCCCATCCTGGCGCCGGGACATGTCTCGTGCGCTCGTAGGAGCGAATATAAAACGTGGTCCACTTCTCGCTCATGAAAGAGATAATTTATGTCGTCCAATGCTACGATCAGGACCCGATCCTCATCTGCAGCGTGCTGGGCTACCTTCTCGAAGATACGCTTGAAAGAGATGCCGCTTGAAGGAGGCGCATGTTCAAAGATCTTCTTGTAGAGCTGGTAGAAGACTGCGTATCTTGTGGTGTCCATCTGACAGTTTATGTGAACTGGAACGACATTGGATGAATGGGCCTCGATCTCCTCGAAGAGCTTGAAGATGGCAGTGGTCTTCCCAGTGCCTGGGGGACCAAGGCACAAAGCATTGATAGGCCGCGCACCCTGCAGCGCTGGCCGAACGCAGAACTTTAGGCCGTTCATCTGCGATTCACGATGGAGGAAATGTTCGGGCAGGTAATCTAGCTCGAATAGATCCCTGTCTTTGAACAGCGTCTCCTCCCAGAGGAGCATATCGGGTCTTTTGGCTTTCTCA
>JAAZNX010000145.1 GCA_012798025.1 Methanothrix sp.
AAGTACTTATTGAACTTGTTATCTTCTTTGCCTTATGAGGCAGAGATATAATGTCTGATGAATATGTCGAGATTAGAAGTCGGTTATCTGAGAAAGTTATGTATGACAGGAACCTCGAAAGGTTAGAAAAATATGAAGTCCCCATGTGAGGTCATAGTTTGGAACGTCCTTCCGAGCATCAGGGCAGCAATAGCCGAGGAACTGGTCTTTCGCGGTATCTCGCAAAAGGACGTCTCCAAGATGCTGGGCATCACACCCCCAGCCGTTTCCCAGTACGTCTCCAAAAAGAGAGGATATAGCATCGAGTTTGGTGATGATGTCAAGGCGGCCATCAGCCGCCTGGCGGACGACATGATTCAAAATAATGCAGATGACCTTGCCGAAAGGATCTGCGAGATCTGCAAAATAGCCCGGGGCGATGAGATCGTCTGTGAAATGGGCAAATCCAAATGCGATTGATGCGAAGGCATCTAGATTTGAAGATGAGAAGAAATGGACTTTAGCAAATGGGATTTGTTGAAAGAGCGCATTTCAAAAGAAGGATGCCTATTGGTCTCCTTCTCAGGCGGCGTAGACAGTAGCCTGCTGGCCAAGACCGCGCAGGACGTTTTGGGACAGAATGTCCTTTGCATAATTCTTGACACTGAAACCATACCCAGGAGCGAGCTGAGATACGCGCAGGATCTGGCGAAATCAATGGGATTGAACTGTCTGGTAGTAAGATACTCTATGCTGGGAGACGAGAAGTTCCAAAAAAATGATGCTACACGCTGCTACATTTGCAAGAAAAAGTCCGCATGCCTTCTGAAGCAAATTGCGGCAGATCGTGGCATAGGCTGCATCGCAGACGGAGTAAATCTATCCGATTACAGAGATTTTCGGCCTGGGATTGTAGCCTGCAACGAGGAGGGAATTTGGCATCCCTTTGTGGAAGCAGAGATAACTAAAGATGAGATTCGTGCCCGTGCTCGCAGCATGGGCATGCCATTCTGGGATAAGCCCTCCTCTGCCTGCCTGTCTTCCAGAATTCCTTATGGCATGCGAATCACAAGAGACAATTTGAGAATGGTAGAAGATGCCGAGGATTTTCTCAAAGATCAGGGATTTCGGCAGCTCAGGGTTAGATGGCATGGCCAGACCGCCCGAATCGAGCTCCTAAGCCAGGATATGGAGAGGGCCTTGAAACTCAAGGACCTGATTGTGAAGAAATTAAAGGAATTGGGATTCAAATATATCACTCTGGACCTGGAGGGCTTCAGGACAGGCAGCATGAACGAGGCTTTATGGACAACCAAAGAATAAGAGAGGACTTTCCAATCCTGGATGATGTCATCTACCTGGACAGCGCATCCACCAGCTTAACTCCTGAACCAGTCCTCAAGGCTGTTCTGGATTATTACCGGAGGTACAAAGCCAACGTTGGGCGTGGAGTCTACAGATCTGCGCAGCTCGCCGACCAGCGCTACGGACATGCTCACCAGAAGGCGGCAGCTTTCGTGGGAGCGGATGTTGGTTTGACCGTCTTCACCCGCAACGCAACGGAGTCCATAAACGTCGTAGCCCGCGGCCTCGACTGGAAAAAGGGCGATAAGATAGTCACCACCCTGGTAGAGCACCACTCCAACCTTCTGCCATGGATGAGGCTCAAAAGGAAAGGCCTGGAGCTTTGCACTGTTTTGCCAGACCGGACGGGTGCATTTGATCTGGCAGACTTTGAGCAGGCAATAACCAGAGGCACAAAGCTCGTGGCAGTGAGCCAGATCTCCAACGTCCTGGGAACTCTGCTTCCGATAAAGGAGATCTCCGAGATCTGCAGTGATCGCGGTGCGAGATTGTTGGTGGACGGGGCCCAGTCTGTGCCGCATATGCCTGTAAGCGTGAAAGATCTGGATTGCGATTTCCTCTGCTTTTCTGGTCACAAGATGCTGGGGCCCTCTGGCACGGGAATCCTCTGGATGAGGGAAGCAGAAGGCATCGAGCCCCTCCTGGCCGGAGGCGGTATGGTTGAAGATATCCTAGACCAAGATTATGTGATCAAAAAGGGCTATGAGGGCTTTGAAGCGGGCACTCCAAACATCTCAGGGGGAATCGGCCTTGGAGCTGCCGTGGATTACTTGAACAAGGTTGGAATCGAAGGGATTCACGATCACGAGAAACGGCTCACCAGAAAGCTCCTGGAGGGATTGCAGGAGATTGAAGGCGTGATGGTTTTCGGGCCCCTGGACCAGGATGGGCATGGCGGAGTTGTATCTTTTGGCGTCAGCGGCCTGCTGCCCCACGAAGTGGCCATGATGCTCGATCAGGCCTCGAACATCTCTGTCAGGTCGGGGCATCACTGTTGCATCCCTCTGATGAGATACCTGGGTCTGAAATATGGTACCTTGCGGGCTTCTTTGTATCTTTACAACACCGAGGATGAGATCGATGAACTCCTGGCAGTGCTGGAGCAGATCGTGAGGATGGCATAGCAAATGCTCAGGGAATTTAACTGCTTGAGGCTTGATGGGGTTGATGTGGAAGAGACGGTCTGCCAGGTTGCAGAGGAGGTGCCGCTCTCCATCTTCATCAATGGCAGGCACTTTGCCACAGCCATGATCAGCCCACAATTGAGATCCGAGTTCGTGGCCGGTCACCTATTTTCTGAGAGGATCGTGGCCAGCCTCGATGAGATCGAGTCCCTGGAGATCGAGGACAACGTCGCTCGCGCCATAGTGTCCAATCCCATGAGGGCCATCGTTCCCAGAAGACCGATCGTCAGCGGTTGTGGTGGCAATGCATCCTTTCTGGACGAGTCCAATCTCCCTGAGATAAAGTCCGATTTACAGATCACGAAGGAGGACATCCAGGCTGCGATGAAGTCCATCTCGCAATCGGAGATCCACATAGCCTCGGGCGGCACCCACTCTGTAGGCCTCTTCGCGAAGAGTGGGGCTGTGTGCATCATAGAGGACATTGGCAGACACAATGCGATGGACAAGGCAGTAGGTTTTGCCCTTTCAAGAGATGTGGACTTAAGCCATACATATGCAGCCTGCACTGGCAGGATATCCTCGGACATGGCCCTGAAGTGCTCTGTAGCTGGCATCCCCATAATTGTCTCGCGAGGGGCCACGACCAGCCTTGCCATATCGATTGCCAAGAGATCAGGGCTCACGATAGTCGGTTTCGTGCGTGGAAAGAGGCACAATGTTTATACCAACTCGGATAGAGTCAAGGCATTCTGACATGCAGATCTCAGGAGCTGTATGATCTGTTCTAAGTGCGATGGGATGGCTATAATCACCCAGCGCAATTCCGGTCTGCATCTCTGCCAGGGCCATTTTGTCGAGGACTTCGAGCAACGTGTGGCAGAGACGATCAAAAAGAACGCGATGGTGTGTGATGGAGAGCGCATAGCTGTTGCGGTGAGCGGTGGCAAGGACAGCACCGCCCTTCTTTTAAGCCTGCACAAAATCCTGGCAGGAGCAAATGTCGAGCTGGTGGCCATCACAGTGGATGAGGGCATTGCAGGGTACAGGGACGACACGATAAAGGCTGCCAAGAAGATCGTCGAGCAACTGAAGATCGAACATGAGATCATTTCATTTCGGGAGGAGTACGGCTACGATCTGGACGAGATGGTGCGAGGGGAGAATGTGCCGCCCTGCACCTTTTGCGGCGTCTTTCGCAAGAGCGCCTTGAATAGGGCTGCCAAACGCCTGCAGGTCACGAAGGTAGCTACAGGACACAACCTGGATGACGAGGTCCAGTCGATTATGATGAACTACCTGAAGGGGGACA
>JAAZNX010000109.1 GCA_012798025.1 Methanothrix sp.
GGGAAGTCGATCCCAAGCAGGGACATGTACTCCTGACATATCTCCTTCGGGTCCAGATCTATCTCGGGATGGAATATCTTGGCAAGATAGGCCGCACCAACAACATTGTCGAATCCATAAAGCACAGAGTTCCAGACTATGTATGTCTGATCGCCCTTCACGGCATTCATGGAATTTGCCCCAGGTCGATTCAAGATCTCATTTCTGGTCTCTTCCAGTGTGACTGTGTCTTTGCTAGGAGCAGCTGCCCACCCCAATGTGTCAACAGAGCCGAGCTTCAAGAGGATATCAGGATTGCGCGTTATGACCCATTCCCAGGAGACCTTCGAAAATGTCTTTGGCTCTCGGCATACGTTATATCCGTTGGCGATCTCAATCAGCTTGTTGGCGCTGGATTTAGTTCCATATACATTAAGGTCACCCGTCCCTTTTGATGCGCTCATCTCCATATAGACCTTCGGTTTTGTTTTTCCCGCCACAGCGCTCTTTATTTGGGCGATCTTCTCGTTGTACCACTCGATATTCTTCTGAACCTCGTTCTCCTTATCAAGAACGACGCCAAGCTTCTCAAGGTCCTGGCTGACATTTTCCATCTTATAAGCATCAAGCCCAATAACAGCGATATCCGAAAAGCCCTTCAGAGCTGATGCGACCTCACTTACCGGGTCCATGCCGCTAGATGAGCACAGGACAACAATATTTGGCACTGTTTTTTCTCCGTCCTTGGCCAGCTCTCCTATCATCTCATAGTCGTATGCATGCCAAGTTCCTACCGATCGCATATCCTTCATGCCTGGAAGGTAGCCTGTTCTGGATATTGCATCATCTCCCACTGCGATCAGCTTATCCTGCGCTCCAAGCAGGTACACCAGCTTGGCTGCGTTGGAATCAAGCGCGATTATCTTCTCAACGGGCATATTTATCGTGACCTCTCTGCCCGCATCATCAACAATACTTCGGGGGTAGCTCGTGGTCTCGGCCGCCAATGCTACACAGTTGAGGACAAAGACGCTGATCGTCAAAATCAAAAGCAATCTAATTCCGATCGCGGAAAATGATCTCTTGCTCATCAGGTGCCTCCTTCACTTTAATCAAATAATCTGTAGTTAACTAAGATTAATTTGATTTAAAGCTTGTGCCCCGTAGAAAAAAATAAAAAAAGGCACGAGAACGGATGCTGCATCACTTCTAAATGCTCATCCTTTTTACAGCAATCATGCTGCCCCCCACGAATGCAACAAAGAAGGCCAAGAGCACCAATAACGATATCCATGGCAGCTGTTGACCCAGGGCTGCAGCTCGCAGCCATAAGCTGCAATGGGTCAGAGGCAGCAGATAGAGCGCATACTTGAGCCCCAGCGGTACCTGGGATAATGAGAAGAATGTCCCTCCCAGGAAGGTCATGGGCAATAGGATGATGCTTCCAAAGGTTCCCATGTCCTCATGGGACTTTGCCAGTAGCGCCGCGAGCACACCCAGGAATGAGAATGTGAGGCAGGTGAGGATAAGGCCGAGGAGAAACATCGGACTTATATTCATCGATGGAGCGATAAACAAGGCCAGGATCAGAAATGCAACAGAGCTCAATATGCCTCTCACCACACCAATCAGCGCCTTGCCGATCAAGAGCGAGTGCAGCTTTATGGGAGCCATGAGGCACTCGTCAAAGCTCTTGAAATAGAGGCGGTCGACGTTCAGCCTTGTCCCAGCTCCATTGAAGCTGGTGGTCATGGCGGTAAGGGCGATGATGCCAGGTACCACGAACTCGAGGTAGCTCGTGCCGTTGAGGTTGATCCCACGGCCCAAGCCCCATCCGAAAGCAACCAGATAAAGCAATGGACTGATCAGAGTCGTGATGAGGTATCTCGACCAGCGGCGTTTGAGCGTGACAAGATCTGCCCAGAGAATGCTATATGCATCAGAAGCTATCATCTTAATCCCCTAGGACCTTCTGGCCAGTGATTTCTATGAAAACATCTTCAAGGTTGGACTCTCGCATAACTACCCTCTCTGCGCCGGGCAGCCTTTGAATAAACTCCGAGGCTGCAGCCCGGTCTGGAAAATACCTATATTCGGTGCCATTCTCATTTGTCCGCATCTCCACAGCGATCATGCCAAGCTTTTGTCGTAACTCAATGGGAGTGCCTAAGGCAATGAGCTTGCCTTGATGAATTATTCCCACTCTACGGCATAATGCCTCTGCCTCTTCTATGTAGTGAGTGGTCAGAAA
>JAAZNX010000230.1 GCA_012798025.1 Methanothrix sp.
CAAAGGCGACAGGCTGGTCGAGACCGGCTGGCAGGAGGCAATGGAACTTGTGGCCAAACGTTTGGGGAGCTACAAAGGCCGAAGGTTTGCAATGCTGCTCTCAGGAGTCCTGACCAACGAGGCACTCAGGGCGGCAAAGACATTCTCAGAGAGGATCATGAACAGTCGGGCAGTGGCTGAGGATACATCCTCAGACTTCAAGCTAACAGAGATCATTCAAGGGCCATTGCTGGTAGTGGGAGATCTGGCTGAGACCAACCCCGCTGCGGAGCTGGCCATCAGGTCCTCAAAACCGGTGGTGTTAAGCCCCTTCAGGACCATGCTGGCTAAGAAGGCATCCGTCTGGCTCAGATGTCGACCTGGTGATGAACCACTGGTCTTGGATGCCATAGCAAAGGCGTCTGTCCAAGATAATACCGAAGAATTGGGCGACACCAAAATTTCTGCAGAAGAGATCCTAAAGGCCGCGAGGGCTCTTCGCAAAGCATCTGTGGTCGTGGGCCCGGACTGCAGCAGGGATGTCAGGGCGGCGGCAGATAACTTAGTCCGGGCCATAGGAGGCAAGCTCTGTCTGGTCGGCAGGAACTGCAACTCCAGGGGCGCTGCTGCTCTTGGCCTCGACAAGGGATATGATGAGACGATTCGGTCCCTGATGTCAGGCGAGATAAAAGCAGCATATATCGTGGGCTCGAATCCAGCAAGAACAGACCCGAAATTGGCAGAATCGTTATCAGAGCTGGAATTTATTGTTGTACAGGATCTGTTCCTGACAGAGACCGCAAAGCTGGCAAATGTGGTCCTGCCTGCCGCAAGCTTTGCTGAAATTGAAGGCACTTATACGTCCTCAGACGGAAGAATACTGCAATTGATGCCAGCACTGGCACCTATCTCAAAGTCAGATATGCAAATTATATCTGAACTGTGCCATAAGATGAAAGGCTGTGTTGCCAATGATCTGGCATCACTGAGGCTTGAAGGCACGAAAACAAGGATTGGCAATGGCATGCAATCGCGGGAAAATCCTGCATCAGGCTCCTTTATCCTTGTCGAAGGCCCCTGCATATTCGAGTTCGGCAGCGGAACTAGGACTTCACGGGTTCACGATCTGCAGTATTTGAATAAAGACAGATATGTTGAGATTCATCCCAGGGATGCCGCCCTTCATAAGATCTCTAATGGGGAACCCGTCCGTATCGAGTCTAAAGGGCGGTCGATCAAAGGGCTTGCCAGGGTTTCGATGCGTGTTCCTGAAGGTGTAATGCGCATTTGCGGACTGGTGAGCAATATTTCCAGCGCAGAGGTGAGAAGGGATGTATGAGGTGCTGCAAAGAGACGCCCTTGCGCCGGGATTGACGCTTCTTCGGATCAAAGCCCCTGATGTTGCCATGAAGATGCAGCCAGGCCAGTTTGTAATAGCGAGAGCGGATGATAGAGGCGAGCGCATTCCCTTGAGCGTGGCAGATTGGGATGATGAATCGGTATCTTTGGTCGTTCAGGATGTTGGCGTATCCACAAGAAAATTGAGCCTCCTTTCCAAGGGCAGCTTCGTCCTCAACCTGGTTGGACCACTGGGCAAGCCCAGCCAGATCGCCAACTTCGGAACAGTGGTGATCGTCAGCGGCTGCTTTGGCACCGGGCCTGGCTTTGCCCTTGCCAGGGCCCTCAAGCAGGCCGGGAATAAAGTCATCTCAATCGTTGAGGCCAGGAACAGCGATTGGCTCTTTTGGCTGGATAGACTGGAGAGGATCTCCGACAGGCTTATTGTAACCTGCAACCGCGCATCATCGGGCGACAGCTGCGCCACGAACCCTTTGAAGAGGATTTTGGGATCGGAGAATGTAGACAGGGTCTATGCCATTGGATGTACCTTTATGATGATGGAGATCTCCAAGGCCACAGAACCAGATGGCATTCCCACGCGCGTCAACCTCATGCCTCTGATGGTGGATGGGACTGGAATGTGCGGGGCTTGTCGATGCATTGTTGAAGGCAGGACAATGCTTGGCTGCGTTGACGGACCTGAGTTCGATGGGCATAGAGTTGATTGGTATAGTCTGGTCGAGCGCATGAGAAGCTACCTAGATGAAGAGACAGATGCACTGGATATCTGGGACAGAGAGAACTGGCACAGAGCAGCGGATCGAAAAGGTATGATCGATAGGTGAATGAAGGATGTCAATTTCTACAAAAGCCTGCCCCTTCGTGGCGAGAGAATGTCTGCGAGAGGGTTGCCTGGCCTGGTCGCAAGCGGATTGCAGGCTGCTTTCACGAGCAGCAGAGGGCCCAAGCAGCTTTGATTTGTTGTTGCGAAACGCTGCGCCTCTGATGTACAGATCTTTGCTGGATCTGGTAAAGGTCATGGAGGAGCTCTCTGGAGACTGCCGAAAATGCGGACCAGAGCTCTGGAATTACGCACAACAGGTCAGGGGCAGTCTCCTGGACGAGCTGATCAAATCCGAGCTGGCCGAGGTAGGGATCAAGAGCAATATGAGTGAAACCGATGGATCTTGAGCATTGAAGGGCGAAGAATGGCAGAGACTCGTTTCTTAACCAACTGTCCCAGATGTGGCTATGTAGCAGAGGCATGGACAGAAGACGGAGTGAGCGCAAAGGTACGCTGCAAAATGTGTGGATATGAGGGAAAACTGCCCCATCCAGACCTCAAGGGTGGTGCCTGGCGAGTAGGATAGCTGATTTGTAGGTTATTTTTTATTGTCCGTGGGCCCTTCGAGCTTTTCGCTCGTTGCGATCTAGGTATTCCTTTATGGCCTCCACGACAACGTCAGAGCGTTGGATGTACAGAGATCCCCTGCTCTTCAAAACGAAATTCATGAGTCTGTCGTTTAGATCCGGGCTGAGCTCAACCTCTATTTTAGGCATAAACGAGAAGTATCGTTTGTAGTATTAATATTTGAGTTTTCTCGAGGGCTTATACGGCGGTTTTTCAGGGAGAGACGTCGAATTTTTGAGCGATAACTTTATATTAGATAAATTACACTTATCGACAAAAGCCGATAGAAATTCGGCAGGTGTGTAGTGCAGGGCCCAGGTGTAGATCGCATGCGGCTTTTGATAGTTTCGAATCGTTTGCCGATTACTATGGAGGATAATGGACAAATATTAAAAGAGAGCGTTGGCGGTCTTGTTTCTGGGCTGAAAGCATACCTGGATTTTAAAAACCCAAAATCTCACGAATTGGTATGCGATTATACATGGATAGGCTGGCCTGGAAGTACGATTAAAGATTCTGTGAAAAAAATGGTAAGATCAAAAGTCTACTCCGATTTCCATGCTTATCCAGTCTTTCTTTCAGAGAGCGCTATGGAACGATTTTATCATGGTTTTTGCAACAGGACCATCTGGCCACTCTTTCATTATTTCACTACCAGTGTCTCTTATGATGACGCCAATTGGCAATATTATAAAAAAGTAAACCAAATTTTTTGCGAGTCGGTTTTGGAAATTCTGCGACCCGATGACATCGTGTGGATTCATGACTATCATCTTATGCTGCTTCCCAGGCTTATAAGAGAGCAGGTACCAGGTGTGCCCATAGGATTCTTCTTGCATATTCCATTTCCATCCTTCGAAGTATTTCGACAGCTTCCCAGCAATTGGCGAAAGGAGATCCTAGAAGGACTTTTGGGGTCCGATCTGATCGGCTTTCACACTCACGACTACACCCAATACTTCCTTAGATGCGTGCTCCGTATCCTGGGTCATGAGCATAATATGGGCCAGATTGCCCTAAGCGACCATCTGGTCAGGGCAGATACATTTCCTATGGGCATAGACTTCAAAAGATTCAATGATGCTGCAACAAGCCCTGCAGTTCACAAGGAGAAGGATGAGCTTAAAAAAGTGTTCGCTGGCTGCAGAATAATTCTCTCCATAGACCGCCTGGATTACACAAAGGGCATCGTCAACCGGCTGCAAGGCTACGAGCTCTTCTTGGAGAGAAATCCAAAATGGCATGGAAATGTGACCCTCGTATTGATCGTAGTGCCATCCCGCACAAAGGTGGAGCAATACCAACAGATGAAGAGACAGATTGACGAAGTTGTCGGTCGCATCAACGGCAAGTTCGGCAGCATAAATTGGACGCCTATTTTATACAATTATAAATTTTTATCATTTAACAAACTAATTGCATTATACAACATAAGTGATGTGGCAGTCGTCACCCCATTAAGAGACGGAATGAACCTCATTGCCAAGGAATATATTGCTACAAAAACTGATGGAAAGGGGGTCTTGATACTTAGCGAGATGGCAGGTGCCTCAAAGGAGGTCAGAGAGGCCATCATCATCAATCCCAACGATCTAGAGGAGATTGCAGTAGCCCTGAAAGATGCCCTGGAGATGCCCGAAGAAGAACAGATCAGGTGCAACAGGATTATGCAGTCACGGCTCAAGCGCCAAAATGTCGTTCGCTGGGCGGACAGCTTCGTCCAGTCACTGCTGGACATCAAAGATCAAGAAAGAAGTTTGGACTACAAGCAACTGGTTCCTTCTGCAAGATCGCGGCTCATAGAAGACTTCCTCCAGGCAAAGCGAAGGCTTCTTCTTCTAGACTATGATGGAACGCTCGTTCGATTCGCGCAAGCTCCTAAATTGGCAAAGCCTACAGAAGAGCTTCAGCAGATCCTGAAGACAATCTCGGAAAATCCCAAAAACGACGTCGTTTTGGTGAGCGGGAGGGACAAAGCCATTCTCCAGAGCTGGTTTGGATCACTGAACATCGGGCTCGTTGCTGAGCATGGGATATGGATCCGGAAGAAGAACGAAGACTGGAGGATGCTAAAACAGCTGACCAATGATTGGAAGCCCAAAATTCTGCCAATTCTGGAAATGTATTCAGACAGGCTTCCAGGCTCCTTCGTTGAAGATAAGGAGTTCTCCCTGGCCTGGCATTACCGAATGGCGGATCACGAAATGGCATCTATTGTGGCAAAAGAGCTCTTGGATGATCTGGTAAATTTTACCGCAAATATCAGTGTGCAGGTGTTGAGGGGAAATAAAGTAATAGAAGTGAGAAATCCAGGCATGACCAAAGGAGATGCTGGATCTTACTGGATCTCTGAGAACGAATACGATTTTATCCTGGGAATTGGGGACGACTGCACGGATGAGGACTTATTTAAGGTTCTCCCTGAGACAGCTTACTCAATCAAAGTCGGCGCTGCCCAATCACTGGCAAAATACAACTTAACTAATTCTCATGAAGTGATAAATCTATTGCAGGAGCTAGCAAATCGCGAAAAATTTGAAGATTGATCTCCTACTCGCTCAACCATCTCTCAAATCTCATCCTATCATTCACTTTTTTGAGGGTCAAAGTGCCGTCTTGGCTGCATTCTATCGACAGCTCATCCTCACCATTCATACAGACCTTTTCTCTGATGGCAGCAGGCAGCATAACTCTCCCGTCAGGGTCGACCTTGACGATCCGCGTGACCTTCATTCAAGCGATACAACGAGGTAGTTTTAATTAAGCTTTATTTTGATGTGAGGTTCACATCAGTGCCAGATGAATCATTAAAAAAAGCAGATCTAGCGCCTCGCCAGAGGAACGTACTCAACACCTGGCCTGCTCCTGCCTACTTCCATTCGGTAGAGCTTCATCAGCTCATAGACTTCTTCGGGCACATTGGTCTGGACACATTCGCCCAAAAGCGCTTTGCAGTCTTCAGCCATGAATGGGTGGTCATGAGTATATTTTCCTGAGACGAACTCTTCGATGATGGTGTCCATCTTGTCGTCCCCGCATTTGCCTGCCAGGATCTTCTTAAGCAGGACCTTCATCTGGTCCAATGCCTTCTTTGCCTCTTCGACGTAGATGAGCGTTTTGTCGTCCATCTCGTCCAATTTCTTCTTGTCGGCCACCCTGAGAAGCGATGTGGCAGGATAGACGCCCTGTTGGTCTCCAAGTTGGGGGTCAACAGGGCCCAAGGCAGCATGCTGGTCCATTATTATCTGGTCCGCAGCAAAGGCGATTAGCGTTCCGCCGCTCATTGCATAGTGAGGGACGATCACCGTCTTCTTGGTGGGATGTGCTTTAAGGGCCATGGCGATCTGCGTTGCCGCCAGGGCCAGGCCGCCGGGCGTGTGCATTATGATGTCGATGGGCACATCCTTCTGCGCTCCGCGAATGGCCCTCAGGACCTGCTCGCTGTCATCGATGTCGATGTAGCGTGCCAAGGGGATGCCAAGGAAGCTGATGACCTCCTGACGGTGTATGAGCGTTATGACCTGAGTGCTTCTATTCTTGCCAAGCCTTGTAAGCACGCGCCGTCTCTCCATCTGCAGGTAGTTTCTCTGAGCCATAGGAACGAGGAACAGCAATAGGAATAGCAGGATCCAGAAATTGTTGATCAGCGCATCAACGCCTGTCTGGGCTTGAAGAAGGCTCATCGAATGATATGTGCCGAGGATCATATTTAAAATTTGTGAAATTTCGCCATCGAGCAAGTTAAACTATATCGCATACAAAGACCATTTTTTCAGTGTACAGCATCGGCTTGGTAGGCATCCCGATCTTCTTGATTTCAACCTCTTTGTGCCTGGGATTGAATGGGTCCCAGCCACCTACGCTACTCCCTAGCTTAAATGCGCCTTTCAATTCGTAGGCAACCTGAACCGACGATGCCGCAGCAGCAACTTTTGGAGCATCCTTGGCCATTTCGCTGATCTGTGCGGTGCCATGGGTTTTTTTATCCACAGTGCTCACGTTGAGTGCTATCCGGTTTGAGGCATTGACATGCAATGCCACAATATTCTGAGAAGTGCCAATCAGGGATGCTTCAGCAGTTGTGTTGTTCATGGTTGCGTAGTTCTTAGTAATATTATTCGACGACGCGTTGCTATCCTGAGCTGATACAGCGATAGTTGATGCAACCATGAAAAACAAAACGCATGTCATGTATGTGATATGCCTGTTCATTTTATCCTCCGGCCGGTGGATGGTTTGTTAGCATATCAAATTAACTCTTCTATATGGAATAAAAATAAACGACTTCCTGGAAAATTTTCCAAGGAAGAATCGGTCATTCAAATCAAACTATGTTGCAAACAAACATCATTTTGCTCAAGTCTTTCAGCGGCTTGACGGTTATGCCCACTTCAAAATTCTTCTGCGATTTTGCATTATTACTATTGATCTGGAAGACCTCATCTGACTTGAGACCAGTTCCAATAACGAAGATGTCATTCTCTGATGATTCAATCGGTTTAACCTGCGGCCATGTTACCTCTGTGGACGCACTGATGCCGTTTGCCAGTGCTGCACCTGTTGTCGTGACATTGATAGATGCAGTCTGGTTCAGGGCTGTGGACGTCTCATTCAGAACAGGTGCGGTCTGGTTCAGGGCTGTGGACGTCTCATTCAGAACAGGTGCGGTCTGGTTCAGGGCTGTGGACGTCTCATTTAGAACAGGTGCGGTCTGGTTCAGGGCTGTGGACGTCTCATTTAGAACAGGTGCGGTCTGGTTCAGGGCTGTGGACGTCTCATTCAGAACAGGTGCGGTCTGGTTCAGGACTGTGGACGTCTCATTCAGAACAGGTGCAGTCTGGTTCAGAGTGACGTTCAGTGTTGTGTTGTTCAAGGTAGTATTATTCAAAGCAACCGCGTTCTCTTGAGCTGAAACAGCAAGAGCAGATGCGGTCATCAAGACCAGGATGCTTGTGAAATGTATAAACTGGTTATTCATATAATACCTCGGCCACTATCACATAGCTTTGAGTTTATCAATCTTGCCAGTATTCTAAGCGCCCGTTCAAGATCTGACTATTTTGCCGTCGTCCTCTCCCAACTCACAGGCATCGATGGTGACGAAGCTGCCATTGCTGCGGCGCAGCTCGCAGACGATCTTTCCGTCCACGATTCTCAATATCCTATCCGTCTTCTCCGCAAGTGTCATGTCATGCGTTACCAGAATGAATGTCTGGTTAATCTTCCGATTCAGCTCCCTCAGCAGGTTATAGATCAGATCGGAACTCTTTGTGTCCAAGTTTCCTGTCAGCTCATCGCCTATGACGATGGAGGGCCCGTTGGCAAGAGCCCTTGCTACAGCCACGCGCTGGTTCTGGCCGCCGGAAAGCTGGCTTGGCTTGTTGTCGAGCCGCTCTCCTAATCCTACTGCCTGTAAAAGTTCCAAGGCTCTCATGCGTGCCTCAGCTTTGCTCTTTTTGTTGATCAGCATCGGCATCATGACGTTCTCGAGCGCTGAAAACTCCGGAATGAGGTGATGATACTGAAAGACGAACCCCAGCTCGCGATTGCGAAGAGCTGCGCGCTCCTTGGCACTAGCCCGGCTAACGTCTATGCCCTTGAGAAAGATCTGACCACGGCTGGGCGTGTCCAGCAAGCCTATCATGTTCAGTAGGGTGCTTTTGCCGCTACCACTCGGCCCCACTATTGCCACAAATTCACCGGCCAAAATCTTGAGGTTTATTCCATCTAGGGCGCGAACTTCCACGCCGTTATCGTAGATTTTGCTGAGGTCTTTTAGCACGATTATCTCGTCACTCACGATCTCATCACTCACGTCTTTGTAGCAAATGAACGCATTTGTACTTACCTGTTCTAATTGGTTTTTTTTCCGACATAAGGGCCTCAAGTTCTGTTTGGCGTTCGCGAATTAATTGATCTGATATGGCGTAGCGATCTAAATATCTAATGCACATAATAACTTGCAATATCATAAAAATTTCAAAAGTTTTCTTGTTTCAATTAAATATATTCATTATGTTTAACGTTATTTTATTGGAGATAAAGCAAAAATCATATTAATTATATTTTATTTCAAATGAGTTTTATAGAGAGCGTCTGCAACATAATTATAATCTATAATACTGATAATAGATTCTTCAGACTATTAATGCATGCCTGCCCTAAGCAATATTGCTGAAAACAAAAGCGCTAAAAGCTGATCGCAATACCAAAGGAGTGGAGGGTCATGAAACGGAGCAGACACGAGATAATATCACAAATACTGGATGTGTGCAGGAATGGGGCCAGCAAGACGAGGATTGTATATCAGGTAAACCTCAATTTCAGAACTGTAAATCCGTATATCGACTTGCTTATAAAAAATAAATTGATAACTAAAAAAGAGGGAAAGAACATATTATATGAAACCACCGATCGAGGCGTAGAACTGTTGAACAAGTTCAAGGAGATGAATGATCATTTAGGTCTGACCCAAGTTCCATAGTGCTCCGAGACTGAACAGGTCGTCAATCTCCATTCGACCATCAACCTTCACACTGGCATGTCAATGAGTGAAGATCACTTAAGGCTGCCTCAAGTGAAGTAATGTGCTTCTAATTTTCATCGACCACTTTGTCCTTCGCCAAGGCTTATAACTCTCGAGAAGAAATGAGCAAACATGATTTACACCATCACCCTCAACCCTGCGTTAGATCGCACCATATGGATCCAAAGGATTCGCGAAGATGTATCCAACAGAATCCTTGAAGAAAAGAGCTTCGCTGGAGGAAAAAGCATTGACGTTTCCAAGGTGCTGAAGAACCTTGGAGTGGAAAACACGGCTCTGGGGTTCGTAGGGGGCTTTGCTGGTCGGGAGCTGGAAGGCAGATTGCTGAACGAGGGAATTCAGAGCGATTTTGTGCGCGTCTCAGGCGAGACCAGGACGAACATAATCATCCACGAGAAGGAGACCGGAAAGCAGCTCGCTTTCAATGCCCGCGGCCCTGAGATCAAGCCCAGTGAGCTGATGCAATTCATAGAGCAGCTGGAGAGCCTGCCCTGCGCACAGGTTGTCGCCATTGGTGGCAGCCTGCCACCCGGCATCAATCCCGAGATATATCGCAAGATCATAGCCGTAGTGAAACGATGCCAGGCCAAGATTGTACTGGATGTAGACGGCGAGGCTCTTCGCCAGGGAATCAAGGCCCATCCCAATATCATCAAGCCCAATATCCACGAGCTTTCCGAGCTGGTGGGACGGGAGCTGAAGGAGATGGACGAGATCATTGCAGCCGCCCGTGAGATCAACCGTCAGGGGGTGGAGATCGTGCTCGTCTCCATGGGTGCAAAGGGCATCCTTCTGGTCTCCAGCGGTCGGGTGTATCTGGCAGTGCCGCCTGCAGTTGATGTGGAGAGCACAATCGGGGCTGGCGACTCATCAGTGGCCGGGTTCATAAGCGGCCTGGTGCAGGGCAAAGACCTGAAGGATTGCCTGATCTACGCAGCTGCCGCCGGTACGGCCACAACTCTTCGCCAGGGAACGGCGCTCTGCCAGAAGGATGACTTTTTATTGCTCGTCCCCCAGGTGAAGTTGTCTGTTCTCTTTGGGGAGGAGAAATGACAGAAAATATAATCGTTCCCGTGGATGTCCCAGGACGCTGCCGCAACAAATACCTGGAGAACTATCTCCGGCTGACCCATGGAAGCGGGCGGATGATGCTCTTTGCAGGCGACCAGAAGGTGGAGCATCTCAACGACGACTTCTTCGGACAGGGGATCGATCCTCAGGATGCCAACCCTGAGCATCTGTTCCAGATTGCAGCCGGGGCGAAGATAGGCGCTTTTGCCACTCAACTGGGGCTCATAGCACGCTATGGCATGGACTATCCAGATGTGCCGTACCTCGTTAAGCTGAACTCCAAGACAAACATCGTTAAGACATCTCAGGCCGAGCCCTGCAGTTTGCAATGGATCGACCTAGATCAAGTGGTCGATTTCTCTGAGACGAGCGGCCTGCATATCTTGGGCGTGGGCTACACAGTCTACCTGGGCAGTGAGCACGAGGGCGAGATGCTCCGCCAGGCTGCGCAACTGGTCTTCCAGGCTCACCGCAATGGGCTCGTGGTTGTCCTATGGATGTATCCGCGCGGCAAGGCCGTGAAAGACGAAAAGGACCCCCATCTTGTGGCAGGCGCTGCAGGAGTGGCGGCAGCGTTGGGATGCGATTTTGTCAAGGTGAACTACCCTGTCAAGGCAGGCTTTGATTCAAAAGAGATCTTCCGAGAAGCTGTGCAGGCTGCAGGACGCACCAAGGTTGTGTGTGCAGGTGGTGAGAGCACAGATGCCAGATCCTTCCTGCAGCGACTGCACGACCAGATACACATCAGTGGAGCTTGCGGAAACGCCACTGGCCGCAATATTCACCAAAGACCCCTCAAGGAAGCGATAAGGCTGTGCAACGCCATCTACGCCATAACTGTGGAGGATGCAAGCGTAGAAGTCGCCTGGAAGATCTATCAGGGAGACTGACTCAGGGAGCGAGGATGCCAAGGCTCGTTTTGCTCAGGCACGGCCAGAGCCTGTGGAACCAGGAGGGAAGGTTCACAGGCTGGATGGATGTCGATCTTTCAGAGAGCGGCAAAGCTGAGGCCAAAAGTGCAGGCAGGCTTATCAAAGAATGCGGCCTTTCATTTGATCTTGCCTACACCTCTGTCTTGAAGCGCGCCATCAGGACTTTATGGATAGTTTTAGACGAGATGGATCTGATGTGGATACCTGCAACTGCCTGCTGGCGGCTGAATGAGCGCTTCTACGGAGATTTGCAGGGCAAGAGCAAGATGGAGATGGAAGAGAGATACGGCCTTGACCAGGTTCATCGTTGGAGGCGAGGCTTTCGGGACAGACCTCCTGCACTGCAAAGAGACGATCCGCGATATCCTTTGAATGACAGACGGTACAGCGGCCTGGGAGAGGACCAGATTCCTGTTACTGAATCATTAGAGGATACTGCAGGCCGTTTGCTGCCATGCTGGCAGGGCAGGATCGCTCATGACCTGAAGAAGGGGAAGACTGTCCTAGTTGTCTCTCACGGGAACACAATCCGTGCTCTGGTCAAGCATCTTGATTCGATCTCCGACTGTGAGATCGAGAATGTTGAGATCCCGACGGGCAATCCGCTGGTTTACGAGCTGGACGCCGATCTTCGGCCGAAGGGCCACTTCTATCTCCATTGATCGATTGTTTTTTATCCAACCATGCAATCATTGCCTCTGGTTGATCATCAATGTCTGGTTATTGGGACCCGCACATCGAGCGCATGCCACTCGAGGATTTGCATGCCCTTCAGGAGGATCGG
>JAAZNX010000234.1 GCA_012798025.1 Methanothrix sp.
AGTAATCCTGCGAACTTGGGGCTGAAGTTGTAGAACGCGTATTGGAGGTTGCCCCGTTGAGGGATAAATCATCTGCCAATATCAGGACAGCGACGTATATTGGGCAAACGAAGGAATAGAGTTTGTGGAGCAGATGTCCATAAAGATCTCGTAGTTGCTACGATCCAAAGTGCCGATGGGACAGAATTACAGGAAAAGTTTGGCACAACTTATTCTGAGCTTGATAGATTCAGAGACTGGCGTATAGCCAACAATTGTGAGCAAGTGGCCTTAGAAGCCACTTGTGTCTACTGGTTTTTAGTATATGATTCTCTGATTCCATCGATTGATACAATTGTTGCAAATCCCTGAAAGGACATTGCTTGAGGCGTTCCATAAACAAAGAGCCAATGTCATCTGATTTCTGCAGGATATTTCTAGCGATTTCAATATATCAAGACAGGAAAACCACGGCTTCGAAAAATACCCTTGAAGAAACCTTTTATATCTTGGCCGTAAGCAGTTTTTGGAGATTCGCTATAATGGAGTTCACCGCTCAGGAAAAATATGAGTTTAAACGTCTTCTTGACGAATTGCGGAGCAAAACGGGCAGGGGCACTGAGCTCATCTCCCTCTATATTCCTCCCGACAAGCAGATCTCTGATGTTGCTGCGCAGCTACGCGAGGAATACGGACAGGCTGCCAACATCAAGTCCAGGGTTACCAGGCTCAGCGTTCAGGCATCCCTTGAGTCCGCCATGGCCCGCCTAAAGCTGATCCCTAAGCCTCCTAAAAACGGCGTGGTCATATTCATCGGAAGCGTCGATGTAGGCGCCAACAAGACCGAGATGTATAGCGTAGCCCTAGAGCCGCCTGACCCCATCATAACATATAGATACCACTGCGACTCCCGGTTCCTGCTCGAGCCTCTGGAAGAGATGTTGGCCGACAAGAAGACCTTCGGGCTCATCGTCCTAGATAGGCGCGAGGCGACCATCGGAGTGCTGAAAGGAAAGTACATCGAACCCCTGAAGCACCTCACATCAAGCGTGCCGGGCAAGCAGAGAAAAGGCGGCCAGTCCAGCCACAGGTTCCAGCAGCTCCGTCTCATCGCCATCCATGACTTCTACGGCCGGATTGGAGAATCTGCCAATGACGCATTTCTTGCAATCGATCCCAAGGACCTTCAAGGCATCCTGATCGGCGGGCCCTCGCCAACCAAAGAAGAGTTCGTAGATGGAGGCTTCTTGCACCACGAGCTGCAGCGAAAGGTCCTGGATGCTCTGGATGTCTCCTACACAGATGAGTCGGGGCTCTATGAGCTTGTGGATGCGGCTCAAGACAGGCTGCTGGACCTGGAGCTTACGCAGGACAAGTTGGTGATGCGCAGGTTCATGAAGGAGTTGGTGAGCGACAAAGGATTGGCAGCTTACGGAGAGAAAGAGGTTCGCCACAATCTGGAGCTTGGGGCGGTAGAGGTTCTTCTTCTATCTGAGGATTTGCGCAAGAGACGTGCTAAGGTCGTCTGTACCAATCGAAGCTGCGACTTTGTCGACAGCCAAACCCTAGCAAGCGCTTCGGCGCCGGTGGGGGTCTGCCCAAAATGCGGCAGCCCTCTTTCCGTCGCAGAGGAGGAGGATATTGTGTCCGATCTATCGAAGCTAGCGGAGAAGAGCGGAGCCGATGTAAAGATCATCTCCTCCGAGTTTGAGGAAGGACAGCAGCTTTTCAAGGCATTTGGAGGCATCGCAGCCATCCTCAGATACAAGACAAGTCATATCTAGAGGCGATGAGAACGATCGAGGTCTCTGTGTACTCTCCTGTCAGGCCCACCGAGTGTGTGGAGAAGGTCGTCTCGGCAATCGAAAAGATATTTCCGGGGCTGATCATGGACATTCGCGAAGACCGCATCCTGGCCTACGATGGCCCCGAATCTCTGCAGACCTTTCACAAGCTCTTGAGGAGTCAGCAGATTCTGGATACCGCCAGGTCTGTCATGCTTGGAAGCCTTGTGGGCGATTCTGTTCAGTTCCAACTCAACAAGCAGGCAGCCTTTATGGGAAAAGTGAGCTTTCCACCGGAAGAGGAGCCTCTTGGGTCAGTTCATGTGAAAATTACAGGCGGCAGGCGCGTGATCGACTGGCTGGCGCCTCAAACCGAAAAAGGCGTGCCGATCAAAGAGATCGAGCTGGATGAGCTGATTGAAATCGATGGTGATAAGGATGTTTAGCTTCTCCTCCAGCAGGCTCGTGGACAGGCCCTTCGATTGGGCATATCAACTGGAGGACTTGGGCTACAGCGGCTGGGAGATCGTAAACGAGGGGCGTCAGAAGCTCACGCGTGAGAACCTGGTTGAGGCCAAGAAGATCGTCGAGACCACAAATCTTACTATTACTATTCATTTGCCATACTCTGACTTGAATTTGGCATCAGTGAACCAACCAATCTGGGAGGAGACCGTGCGACAGATGAAGAGCTGCCTGGACATCTCCAGCGACTTCGCCCGTCTGGCCGTCCTGCATCCAGGTCACTTTTCTCCTCTGGGAATGCAAATGCAGGATTCTGCGTGGTCCCAGGCGATACTGGGCATTCAGCAGGTCTGCGATCGAGCAGCAGATCTGGACATCAAAATTGCCATAGAGAACATGGTAAACATGCCTGCAATCCTGGGCAGAAGGCCAGAGGAGATCTTGGGGATACTGGAGACTGTCGATCGGGAGAATGCGGGGTTTATCTTTGATGTAGGGCACGCCAACACCAACGGAAATGTGTTGGACTTCTTGAAGCTAAAGGACAAGATCATCCACATCCACATGCACGATAATCATGGCGAGAGGGATGAGCATCTGCCCGTTGGAAATGGCACTGTGCCATGGAAAAAAGTCGTCTCCGAACTGAGAGATTACAAGGGTCGCATTGTGACCGAGTCTCGCTCCCTGGAAGAAGGACAGAGATCTGTGAATCGTCTCAAAAAATTGATGAACATTGGATAGCAGAAAGATGAAACAAATGCTGAATTTCGACAATCTCGCCGAGGGCATGCTGGCCAGCTTTGAATCCAAAGATCGTGCCCGAGAAGAGGCGTTTCGCCTCTCCCGGGAAGTGATCCGCGTCTGCTCCACATCCATCAGGTCTGTGCATCGTGGAGAGCTTGAGGTGGCCGAGAGGCTCATGGATGAGGCTGCATCGGGCCTTGAGAAGATTCGAGAGGTCCTATCCGACCACCAGGACGTACGATATGCAGGATTTGTGGACGGGGCAGAGCAGGAGTATGCAGAGGCAAGATCCGTCTATTCCATCACCACCAGGCATGAGATCTTGGCGCCTGATGAGATTGGAGTGGAGCTGGTGAACTACTTGATGGGTCTAGGCGATACAACCGGCGAGCTGCGACGTCATATACTGGATCTGATACGCAATGGCAGGGCAAAAGAAGGAGAATATTTCCTGGGAGTGATCGAGGAGATTTATTATCTTCTGATGCTCTTCGATTATCCGGATGCCATCACGAGGGGCCTGCGTCGCAAGAGCGACCTGGCGAGGTCTATGCTGGAGAAGACACGCGGCGACCTCACCAACGCCCTGGAGCTTGCCAAGGTAAAAGCCTCGCTGCAGAGCTTCAGCGGCAAGCCGCAAGATTGAATTGCAGATTGAAAAGCCTTGAGGTTATGTTGCATGAAATTCGATCCAATCCCGATTAAAGAGGCTGCCAAAAAGGATTTTGACAAAGCTTGGCAGCAGGGGAGAGTGTATCTGGGCAAACCTTCCTTGAACAAGAAATATCCAAGAAACACTTATTCTTTCGGAACACCTCATCCGATCTTTGATACCATACAGAGGCTTCGAGAGGCATATTTACGCCTTGGCTTCTCAGAGGCCATGAACCCGGTGATGGTCGAAGCCCAGGATGTTTTTCGGCAGTTTGGATCAGAGGCCCTGGCTGTACTTGACAGATGCTTTTACCTGGCCGGCCTTCCAAGGCCCGACATCGGCATCTCTGATGAGAGGATCGCTCAAATAAACGCCCTCCTGGATCGCACCCTTTCCGCTGAAGAGGTCGAGGCAGTCCGCCAAATTCTGCACGGCTACAAGAAGGGCAAGGTGGAGGGCGACGATCTGGTGCAGGAGATCGCCAAAGCTGTTAGTGTCGATGACGCTTTGATCTCCACAGTTCTGGATAAGGTCTTTCCTGAGTTTCGCGATCTTAAGGCAGAAGCCACAACGCGCACATTGCGCAGCCACATGACATCCGGCTGGTTCTTGTCGCTATCTCATCTTTACGATCGCCAGAAGCTCCCAGTCAAGCTATTTTCTGTGGATCGCTGCTTCCGCCGCGAGCAGGCTGAGGATGCGGCACGGCTTATGAGCTACTATTCGGCAAGCTGTGTGATAATGGATGAGGATGTGTCCGTTGAAGATGGCAAAGCGGTTGCAGACGGACTGCTCAGCCAGTTCGGTTTCCAGAAGTTCCAGTTTCGGCCAGACGACAAAAGGAGCAAGTACTACACACCAGGCACGCAGATCGAGGTATACGCGTATCATCCTGCGCTTGTGGGTTCGGCCACTAAATACAGCAGCGGCTGGGTTGAGGTGGCAACCTTCGGAATCTATTCGCCCACCGCTCTTTCCCAGTATGACATCCCCTACCCGGTCATGAACCTGGGCCTGGGAGTGGAGCGCATTGCCATGATCCTGCACAACTCAAAAGACATACGCTACCTGTCCTATCCCCAGTTCCAGACCGAATGGGAGCTGACTGCTCGCGAGATGGCACAGATGATCCGCGTAGAGAAGTCCCCCACAACCGCAGCCGGGATGGCCATCGCTGAATCAGTTGTTCAGACATGTATTGAGCACGGTGACACGCCTTCACCATGCGATTTCACTGCATGGGAGGGCGAGCTGTTCGGGCGCAAGGTATTGGTATCCGTTGTAGAGCCAGAGGAGAACACCAAGCTTTGCGGACCGGCCTTCCAAAATGAGATCGTGGTATACAAGCAGAATGTCATGGGAATTCCGCGCACTGCCCGCTGGGAGGAGGCTTTTTGGGACGGCGTTACCACGGGCATCAGGTACATCGACGCCTTTGCAGAGCTTGCAGCCTACGAGGCTGAGGTGGCGACACTTGCCGGAAAGGACTCGGAGACCAGAAGCAGGATTGTGCGCAGTCCAGGCGACGTAAACATCCAGATCGATCCGGCTCTGGAGAGGTACATCACCAGCCACAAGCACAAGATAGACCTGCGTGGGCCATTGTTCACCACAGTGAAGAGCCAGATAGTCGGCTGAGAGACCATGAAAGATGCTTCTACCAATTCAAACGCCAAAAGGCTGGCTGGCGAGGCGGCTGCAGAGCTTGTGAAAAGAGGGATGGTGGTGGGCCTTGGCACCGGCTCCACAGTGGCCTGGACGATTCGAAAGCTTGGTGAGAGAGTTCGAAAGGAGGGGCTGGAGTTCCTCGGAGTTCCCACATCGTTTCAGGCTGAGCATCTGGCAATTGCCTCGGGAATAAAGCTCACGTCGCTCAATCAGCACCCAATTTTGGATCTGGCCATCGACGGAGCTGATCAGGTGGATGCAGACCTGTTCGTCATCAAGGGCGGCGGAGCGGCGCATACCAGAGAGAAGGTAGTCTCCTGCTCTGCCAAGCGATTTGTGATCGTGGCCGATGAGAGCAAGTTTGTGCAAAGACTGTCTCACCCGGTTCCAGTGGAGGTGCTGGCATTCGCGACCAGGCTCGTCGAGCGAAGGCTGCAAAGCCTGGGCGGATCTCCCGTGCTGCGACAGGCGATGAGAAAGGACGGGCCTGTGATCACTGACAACGGGAACTTCGTAATGGATGTGGACTTCGGAACGATCCAGGATCCAAGGGCATTGGCTGCGAAGATCAGCCCGATTCCAGGAGTTGTAGAGCACGGAATATTCGACAACTTGGATGAGCTGTATCTGGCTCGTGGGGATGGGGTGGAGAAAATCAGGAGAGTTAGACGATAGAATTGCAGCCACACTTCAGTTCAACCTCAAAATGGCAAACACTTATTATCCAGGCAGAAGAGAATGAATTGGGTGAAATTTCAATGTCAAAAAGCTGTAAGGCATTATTGCTTGCGCTCTTTGTTCTTTTGATCCCGGCTCTGGCTGAGAGCCAGGATAAATGCACTGTGAACGTCTCCGAAAATAAGTTCCTCGGCCAGTTTCTGGTGAACCAGACGGGCTTTACCCTTTATTACTTCTCAGATGACTCCAAGGGAAATGGTGCCAGCACATGCTACGAGGAATGTGCGGCAATGTGGCCACCATTCTATGCCGAGGAACTGATCCTGCCGGATTCTTTAAGGTCTGTGGACTTTGCGACCATAACCAGGAAGGACGGATCAAAGCAGACGACCTTCAGGGGATGGCCGCTCTATCTCTACTCAAGAGACTTAGCAGCAGGCGATACCTTCGGGAGCGAGCAAAAAGGCCTCTGGCATGTGATTGATCCTTCAAACCAACCACAGCTAATCTAGCCTCTGATTTTTTTTATTCCTTGAGCTGCTGCATAGGGAAACATCTCAAAGCCCTTCGGGAACTTGAAGCTTCTGTGGCCAAGCTCCCTGTCAGCTGCCTGAAGAGCGGCATCGTCATTTCCTGCGGCCAAAACCAATTTCAGAACACTGTCTGATGATTCCTCCTCCTCCACCTGCTCATCTACATACCATTGCAAAAAGCTCCTCGTCGCCTCATCTTTCTCGGCCTCTGCCACCCCCACCAGGGAACGAATGAGCCCAGTCACAGCCCGCTCGTGATCCCAGACCTGTCCGAAGGCATCCTTGGGCGATGCCCAGGATTCACGTGGAGCCTCAACTGCCAGGACCTTGGCTCTGCCGCCGGCATTTACCACGTAGTCAAGCATCATCATGGCATGCACCAGCTCCTCGCCCGCCTGGACCCTCATCCAATTGGCAAATCCCTTCATGTTCGTGGACTCAAAATAGTAAGACATGGAGAGATAGAGATAGGATGAGTACAGCTCTCTATTCGCCTGAACATTGAGAGCTTCATTCATCTTTTCGCTGAGCATTTATCGGCCCTCTACTCCATCCTCTCGAACTGATCTTTGTCGGCGCCGCACTCTGGACAGACCCAGTCATCCGGCAGGTCTTCGAAGGATGTCCCCGGAGCAATTCCAGATGTCGGGTCTCCCTTCTCGGGATCGTATACGTATCCACAAACACTGCAAACATATTTATCCATCTTCATGCTCACCACCATTCTTTTGAACCGCAACCTAAATGAAATTATCTAGCAGCATTTTGATCCTTGCATTTCTCTCGAGATCTCTTGGCCTTGCACCCAAAAATGCCTGATCTAGTCGAGGTGCATCGATTTCATAGAACTTGCCCAAAGGGATGGGAGACTCGCCCCCGTCGTAGTTCCATGATCGGATGATCCTTTGGGCCTCTTTGAAGCTGCCAGTGTCGTTGCCTTTGACCTCGTAAGTGCGCTTGTTGTAAGCCTCGTACATGTTGAAGTAGGAGACACAGACCTGTAGAACATCGACGAAGGAGAAGCCCTTGTGGACTATTGCCTCCCTAAAAAGCCTCTGCAATAGGTCGATTCCGTGCGTGTAGCCGCGGGCGATGTAGGTTGCGCCGCAAACGAGCATAAGCTCAGCCGGGTTCATGGGAAGCTCGGCTGAGCCCTGGGGCGTCGACTTGCCCTTGAAGCCTTTGGGGGAGGTCGGAGTGTACTGCCCCGTGGTCAGGCCAAAGACGCGGTTGTCGTGTAAAATGATTGTGATGTCGATGTTCCTCTTGGCCGCAAAGATGAGATGATCCAGACCCTCGGCCAGGCTGTCGCCATCCCCCGAAAAGCAGATCACCAACAGATCAGGATTAGCAAGCTTTATGGCTGTTGCAACTGGCAGCGTTCTGCCATGGATGGAATAAAAGCTGTTCACATTCAAGTAATCCACGATCTTGGCATGGCACCCGATTCCACTGACCAGTACCACATTCTCAATCGGGTAGCCTTCTCCGTCCAATTGCGCCAGCACTGCTCTCATGGCGTTGAGGATCGAGAAATTTCCGCAGCCTGGACACCATGTATTCTTGGCGTAGGTTGCAAGGTCTTTGGGATTCATCCCAGAACCCTCCTGAGGTCGGCTTGCAGATCCTCCAGCGAAAACGGCCTTCCATCGTACTTCAGAATTTGGTCATGAGTTTTGATGCCGTAAAAGCCCACGAGCCGAGCCAACTGGGCAGTCGAGTTACACTCCACTGCGATAAGCCTTTGCACGCCCTCCAGAACGTGCTTCAGCCTAGCTTCGGGGAACGGTGAGAGGACAAGCACTTGAATTGCCTTCAGGCCGAACTTCCTGGCAGCCTCGATGCAAACGCCCTTGTTGGAGCCCCAACAAAGCAAGGCAGCTTTGCTTGTTTCTTCTCCGAACACCTTAACAGTTTCGTATCCGTCCAGATCCTCTGCCATCGATCTGCCCTTCCGCAGGCGCTTGTCATTCATCTCTTTGGTGATCTTCGGATCTTCTGAGGTTATGCCAAACTCGTCATGCACATAGCTGTCTGCTTTTATCACCTGGCCCTTTTGGGGAGGGAAGGCCAATGCAGAGACGCCTGTGTTCGTGTAACTGTAGCGGTTGTACTTTCCCTGCCCGTCCCAGAGAGGGAGCTCTTCTTCCAGCACGTCTCCTGCTGCATCGAGGTCTAAACTGTACAGGCTCTCGCTCGTGACCTTGTCCGACAGTATGAATGCAGGGACCTGGTACTTCCAGGCAATGTTCATGGCTATGCCAGACCAGTAGTAGGCATCTGCAGCATCTCCGGGCGAGACGACGAGCCTGGGAAATTCGCCTTGGCCGGCGTTGAGGACGAAATGCAGGTCGCCCTGAGCGGTGTAAGTGGGAAGGCCCGTGGAAGGGCCAGTTCTCTGGGACACGACTATTACCAAGGGATTTTCTGCCATGCCTGCAAGGCTGACACCCTCGGTCATGAGACAAAAACCGCCGCCAGAGGTTCCTACAGCTGCCTTGATCCCTGCATAGGCAAATCCCTGGGCCATGAGAATGACTGCGATCTCATTTTCCGGATGAACGACCTTTAAGCCGAAATCGGGAGCTAGACGGGCCATGAAATCGAGCAAACTCGAAGAAGGCGTCATTGGATACGCCACATAGGCTCCAAGGCCTGCCTTGATGAGGCCCAGACATATGGCCTGGTTGCCGGTCATGACTGGAAGGGCGACCTGACCCTGCGACGGACTCGCCCTCTCTACGCGACAGAACTCCACGGCAGAGTCATAACCCCGGCGTGCGACTCTCAGGTTTTGCTCCACCTTTTTGGGCATGTGCTTCAAGAGAACGTCCTTTAGGACTGCCCATTCGATTCCCGCCACCCGGCAAAACCCGCCAAGTATGCATGCGTTCTTCATGATCGGCAATGCATCTTCCTCTTTCAGGATCCGAGTGACAGGAATGCCGCAACTTCTCTGCTTGATGCCATCGGTTTTGACCCTATCTGCATCATAAATCACGAAGGATCCATCCAAAAGTCGCCATTTGTGTTTCTCCACTGTGTCCTGGTTCAGGGCGATGAGGACATCGATTTGATCCATGCACGCTCCAACATTCTGTTTGGAGGCCCTGACAATGGAGAAATTATGCCCTCCTCTGATGAGAGACGGATAGTCATAGTACATGAAAATGCGAAAGCCCAATCGGTTGAAGAGCCTTGCAATGGTGGCTCCTGCCTCGTTTATGCCGTCGCCTGCGATTCCCCCGATGAGAGTTGAAAAGTCATCCATCATTCATGTATATTAGTGGACTTTCAGTTATAAAAACTTCGGCACATCGTTTAAGAGCAGATACGAGAACGCTGAAAGGTGACCGTGCATGGGCAATCGCAAA
>JAAZNX010000214.1 GCA_012798025.1 Methanothrix sp.
ATGAAGGAAGTTAGCCAGTGGTGGAGAGTACTAAAAGCATCCCGAAGGCTGCACTCACAGTGAATAGGAGAATTAAATCGCAGTACTTATTGCGCATCAACTTCCTGAGGCCGTACAAGATGATGCTAGATCCTTTCTCGTCCATTTCCTCACCCTCCCCTTTAATTCCCAAAATCCCACTCACCATTTGCATGTACCATAAGAGAGCTGTTTTGATTTAAGTAGCTATTTTTCACATTGAGGTGTTATTAGAGCTTTTGTCTCTAATTTTGAATCATATGAATCTCATATATCCCTCTTATAAGTTAATTTAGAAAACTCGCAAGAATTTGGCTGCAGACAAAGCCTCGCGATTTTGACCTGAAATGATTGGAGGTAAATATCAAAATAGAACTGTTCAAGCTGCTTTAACAGCGAATCGAACCTTCGTTTAAGAAATATTCAGAAATCCTTCCATCGTTCGTTCTGTCATGGTTTCATATATGGTTCAGCGAGTGTTGTGAAGTGCATTAACGAAACCACGGAGAAAATTGGTATGACAGCACGGAATTATTTGGCAACCTTACTGGTATTGGGTTGCATGGCCTTCATGGCATCTGCCGCAGATCAAATTGCACTGACCATTCACGTCCATGAGGGAGACCTCAATGGAACACTGCTCTCGGGCGTCCGGATCACTGGACAGGATGCATCTGGGGAGGACTTTGATGTAACAACAGATTCAGATGGCATTGCTATCGTAAAAGGCGAACCAGGAACATGGACGTTTGCCTTCGAGAAGAGCGGTTATGAAACACTTTACCTGAATTGGGATGCTACAAAAACCGAGGATACTGCCGCATACCTTGAAAAAACATCCTCACAAGAGGTCTCATCCTCACAAGACCAGGTAACCTTGACCATATATGTTCATGAGGGCTCTCTTGATGGAGATCTCCTCTCCGGTGTACAGATTTCCGGAGAAGATGCTGCAGGAAATAGCTTTCAGGGAACAACGGACTCTAGCGGTACTGCAGTCATAACAGGAGCTCCAGGAAGCTGGCAGTTTACCTTTGAGAAGAGAGGTTATGAAACACTGACTCTAAAATACGATGCAGCTCAGACTGAGGCTACAGCAGCTTATCTTGAGAAGTCTACCTGATCTAGGACCTGGTTTTAAATCTGACCCGGTCTCAATTTTTTTAGTAAAAAGTTAAAATAACAAGGTTTAAAAAAATAAATTTTGGATACTGCTTACTCGATCTTCACCTCTCTGCCTTTTCTCTTCTCTCTTTTGTCCAGTTCCAGTGTCAGGACGCCGTTCTTGTAGGATGCTTTTGCGCTTTCCACATCGACAGTTGAGTCAAGTTGGATCATCTTGTAGAACTTTTTATCGTCCTCTGTCTTGATCTCTACACTGTCATCGGCCACATCGAGCTTTACTTTCTCCTTGTCAACGCCAGGCAGCTCAACGAAGATTTTGTACTTATCCTTCTCATCCATGATGTCGACCATCGGCTCGCGCCCAAGGCTCGGCTCGATGCCCCTATAAGAAGGCTTGATGTTGCCGAACTCCCTGAATACAGGCTCCTTTCCCGGCTCTGCAGTATAGCTGAAACCATAGACGAACGGCCCATATCTCCGAGAGATGCCCATTGGGGTCACCTCCTCGCGCACGAAATCCTTTAACTCAGACGGCATGGATTCTTCAAATCTCTTGATCATCTCCTCGAAGGGCTCCCTGAACCAGTCCTCTTCGGGCTTTGCTTTTCTCTCAAAGGCAAAGCCCTTTGCAAAGTTCTCGAATATATCGAATATAGATGGATATCTCTTATCCCACATTTGACCTCACCTCATAGTTACTTCTACATACTAACTTAGGGATAGTGATAAGATATAAACGTTTTGTTCTGATTCCATGCCACAGCAATCTTCAATAGGGAAGAGATACCGAAATAACAATGATGATATTGCTCAAAGGCTTGGTGCAGTTTGAGGCTGAGATTCAGAGCCTGACGGAAATCCGGTCGAGAATTATCTGGCCTGACTCCGAAGGCCCATGGATTGAAGGTGGACTGCAAGACCTGATGGTCCATTTCACCTATGCTGCCTGGACGGCTTACAACCTAAAATGCGCACTGTCCATGATTTTGTCCAGTCATGATGAGGGCCTAAGTCGCAGCGTCTCAGATACGATGAACAAGATGGTCTCAGTTATGGGTGCCATACAGGTTGCTGAGATCAGGCTTACGCGCGAAGCCCTAGATGAGCTGAAGAGAGACCGAATAGAGCCCTGACGCAAGAAACGGAATTTTGGAAAAGTAGCCCGGCTAGGATTCGAACCTAGGTAGGGAGGTCCAGAGCCTCCAGTGATTGACCGCTACACTACCGGGCTTCGTCTCTACCCTTGCAGCAGATAGTTATTAATCTATCGATCGGCTGCCACCCCGGCCTCAGGGCAACTGAGAAGCGCAACCCATTTCCTTTCATCAAGATCTTCTTTTGTCAATTTCAAGTTCGCCATGGGCCCCACGACCTCGCGGCCTAAAAGAAAATCGTCCACATGGTTCAGCTCGAAGCTCAGGTTTTTGGTCTTATAGTGCATGGGCACAGCCACAACTGGACTCAGCTGTCTCATAACTGCATCCGCACCACGTGTATCTATGGTGTATATCCCGCCAACGGGCAAAAAAAGCAAATCAACGGGACCGATGGCTTCGGCTTGAGCCTGGCTCAGAAGATGTCCCAAATCTCCAAGGTGACAGACTCTGATGCCATCCATCGTGAACCTGAAGATTATGTTCTCGCCACGCAGCCGTCCGCGTTCTCCATCGTGGTATGTTTTCAGGCCCAAAAACTCAATTCCAAGGGCCACATGCCGACCTGGCACTCGGATCACCCTCGGGTGTCCCAGCACTGCTGAGACGTTGTTGTGGTCTTTGTGGTCATGACTTATCAAGACTATGTCCGCCCTTACGCGAGGCATAAAATAGCCAACCTCATCTTCATCAAATGGATCTACTAGGATAGACGGACCTTCCGAGCCCCTCAGGAAAAAGCAGGAATGTCCAAACCAATTTACGATCATGATGGTTAATGATCGCTCAAGTTAGATGTCCATTTTGATCCGCGCATCAACCACCGCATGGACCACGCCGGGAGAGAACTTCTTCACCCTGATACACTGCAAGACCTCCGCTTTTCGGCCTAGGGATTTCGCAGTCTCTATCACATCCTCCACCGCAGCCTCGGGAAATCTCCAGGATGGAACCGTCTGATGGTAG
>JAAZNX010000213.1 GCA_012798025.1 Methanothrix sp.
ATCTCCTCCACCTTGACCTCAGTTGGCAGGCCGTGGCAGTCCCATCCCTGGGGAAACATCACATTGTAGCCTCGCATGCGCTTGTAGCGCGCTACAAAATCGATGTAGCACCAGTTGAGTGCGTTGCCGATGTGGAAATTTCCAGTGGGATAGGGCGGAGGGGTATCGATGATGTACTGCGGCTTTTTTGACTCCCAGTCGAAGTAGTAGACAGAATCGTCCCAGCTTGCCACCCATTTCTCTTCTGCTTGCTTGAAGTTGTACTCCTTGGAGACCTCGCTCATCAGAAAGCTCCCTGCGATTGGCTGCTTTTGGAGTGGAACACAATGTTAATAGGATTATCGGTGAATGGCTATCCTCAATGGAGCTGCTCATTTATCATGCCGATCAGTGCGATCCACGGAAATGCTCAGGAAGAAAGCTGGCTCGATTCAAACTGGCGCGCCTCACCAGGCATAAAAATCAGTTAAAGCCTTTCGTGGTCCTCAGCCCCTTCTCAGAAAAAGCGTTATCTCCTGAGGACAGAGGAACTAGAGGTCTGGCAGCTTTGGACTGCAGCTGGGCTCATGCCGAGGAGATCTTCTCCAGAGTCAGGCTTCGGGACAGAGCACTGCCGTTCCTGGTTGCGGCCAACCCCGTGAACTATGGAAAGCCCTTCAAGCTCTCCACTGTGGAGGCCCTGGCAGCAGGATTGGTCATACTTGGTGAGTTGGAGCAGGCCCAAGAGATCCTCTCCAAATTCAAGTGGGGGCACGTTTTTTTAGAGCTTAACCGCGAGCCTTTGCAAGAATATGCTGCAGCAAAAAATTCCGCTGAAGTCGTAAAGATCCAGATGTCATATATGTCGGAACAAATATAAGCTGTGCCTGCCTACATTTTAAGGGTGATTCTATGACTGGGCTTATCCCGGCAGAAGAGCTGAAAAAGCTGCAGAAGAGGATGAACAGGCTCATGGAGGATTTAGGGCTCACAGACCTTGAGTCGCGATATCTCGAAGAGATGCAACGAATGCAAAAACGCATGAGCGATCTCATGGATGAGGTCGAAGCCGCAAGCGAGAAGGGAGATGTGATAGTGCCTCTGGCAGATATCCGTGATACCAACGAGGCATTGATCGTGACGATGGACGTTCCAGGTGTGGACAAGCAGGATATAGACATCACCATCACAGATGATGAACTGTCTGTAGCAGCCGAGCGAAAGACAGAAAAGGAGGTTGCTGAGAAGGATTTCCATAAGCGAGAGCGCACATACAAGAAGTTCGAAAGAATGGTGAAGCTGCCAGTGGGCGTCAAAATAGAGGAGGCAAAGGCCAAGCTCGCAGACGGCGTTTTAGAAATTACCCTTCCCAAAGAAGTGGTAGTCTCCAGGAAGCGCATCAATATCGAATGAGCTTCAGGGCAGTTCATTCTGGAGAAGGAGGTGATGGAGCTTATCCCTCTTGGTCTCCAGATATCTTCTGTTGATGTTGTTGGGGGCTATCTCCAGTGGGACACGCTCCACGATCTTTAGCCCGTAGCCTTCCAGGCCGATGACTTTTCGCGGATTGTTTGTAAGCAGGCGGATCTTCTTGATGCCCAGGTCGACGAGAATCTGCGCCCCTATGCCGTAGTCCCTAAGGTCGGCCGGATAGCCGAGCCTGTGGTTTGCCTCAACAGTATCTGAACCTGCATCCTGCAGAGCATAGGCACGAAGCTTATTGGCAAGGCCGATGCCCCTCCCCTCCTGCCGCATATAAAGTAGAACGCCGTTTCCGTTCTCGCCGATGAGATGCAAGGCCAAACGAAGCTGCTCGCCACAGTCGCAGCGCCTTGAACAGAATACATCGCCCGTGAGGCATTCGGAGTGGACGCGAACCAGGGCATCCCTGGCGGTCGGGTCCCCTGCCACGAGAGCTACATGACACTGCCCGTCCAGGACGGACTCGTAGCCAATAGCCCTGAAATCTCCGTACTCCGTGGGCATGCTCACATCTGAGACCCTCTGGACGAGCTTCTCTCTTTGCATGCGATAGCTGATGAGGCTCTCGATGGTCACCATCTTAACGCCGTGCCGCTCTGCGAACCGTTCCAGCTCTGGGAGCCTGGCCATGGTACCGTCATCGGCCATGATCTCGCAGATAACGCCTGCTGGATACAAGCCTGCCAGTCTAGCAAGATCGATGCATGCCTCTGTGTGTCCAGTGCGCCGCAAAACGCCACCCTCCTTTGCCTGAAGTGGGAAGAGGTGGCCTGGCGTCGCAAGATCGCGCCTGGTGGTCGCTGGATCGATGAGGGCATGCACAGTTGCGGCTCGATCGAAAGCTGAGATGCCAGTAGTAGTGTTATTCCGGGCGTCCACTGACACAGTGAAGGCTGTGCCCATGGACTCGGTGTTCTGGGGCGTCATGAGCCCAAGGCCGATGTCTCGGAGACGCTCTGCGGTCATTGGCATGCAGATGAGGCCGCGTCCATAGGTGGCCATGAAGTTGATGGCATCAGGCGTGACCTTTTCTGCAGCCATCATCAGGTCACCTTCATTCTCGCGATTCTCATCATCCAGTATTATTATGAATCTGCCCGCTCGAACCTCTTCAAGAGCCTCAGGGACGCTTGCAAATGGCATATAAGACGAAGACGCTCCTGCTGAATACTTAAGAGTTTTTATCAGGGCTCTACGGTCAGGACCAGACGCCTGCAATGGCAGAGCCGCATTTGGAGCAATGCCCATCGATTATGGAGTTTCTCATTATCCTGTATCCTATCCGTTCGATCTGCATTTCTCCGCAAACAGGACAGAGCGTGTTCTCGCCCTCGCCTGGAACGTTGCCCATGTAGATATACTTCAGTCCAGCCTCACGGCCAGCCTCCATTCCGCGTCGCAGGGCATCAACACCGGTGCGGGGCGCATCGGTGAGCTTGTATGTGGGATAGAAGGCTGAAACGTGCCAGGGGATATCTTTGCTGAGGCCAGCTACAAACTGGGCGACCTCTTGCAGTTGCTCCGAAGAATCATTATAACCAGGTATGATGAGGGTTGTAACCTCTACCCACACGCCTTTTTTCCAAAACATTTCGATATTGCGCAGCACAGGCTCAAGCCTTGCCCCGCACACCTTTCGATAGAATTGATCATCCCCTTTTAAGTCTATGTTATTCGCGTCCAGTATGGGTATGATCTTCTCTGCAGCCTCCTCGCCGATGTAGCCGTTGCTGACAAAAACGTTCTTCAGCCCTCTCTCTTTGGCCAGCATCGCGACATCATATGCGTACTCGAAGAATATGGTGGGCTCTGTATACGTGTAGGCGATGGACTGGCATCCCAAGGCCACTGCCTGGGCTACCACCTCCTCTGGAGGAACATAGCTGCCGGGAATCTGCCCGGTCTCTCTGGGAAGCTGGGAGATGTCATAATTCTGGCAGTGCAGACAACGGAAGTTACAGCCTGCTGTGGCTATGGAATAGGCAGTGCTGCCCGGCAGAAAATGAAAGAAGGGCTTCTTCTCGATGGGGTCCACATTCGCAGCCACTAGGTTTCCATAAACAAGTGTCCTCAACTCTCCGTCATGGTTCTCCCGGACGCCGCACAGTCCCCTCTTGCCCGGCCTGATGCGACATTGCTGGTGGCAAAGGCTGCACTGAACATCGCCGTCGAGCTTTTTCCAGAACTGACCAATTCGAGTGCTTTCCTTGGACATGAGATCACCCGCTCGAAAAATGAAATTCTATTGTCTATTAATAATACTACTAAGTATAATACGTTTATGATGGGAGCGGAGATGATGATATGAAAAAAAGAGATAGTTTCTGGAGAGCCCGAAGGCCTCCAGCTATTTCAGTCTTACTCTCTTCTGCCAAGCACAAGGTAGGCAACTGCCAGAAGGCCGGTTAAGGCAAAGAGGCTCTCAAATCCTGGTGCAGCCTTCTCTTCAGTCTTGGCAGCCTCGGTCACGTTCTCCTTGGCTTCCTCGACTGTCTTGGCAGCCTCGGTCACTTCCTCCTTGACGGCCTCGGCCACGGGAGCGGCCTCAGCGGCACCCTCGATGGTTACTGCCTTGTAGATGTAGTATCTGAGCGGGTTGGCATCATCTACCACATCCTGATCGGCGGTCTTGATCTTGATGTCGCCCATCAGAGAGATGTCCTTGTTCTTGCTCAGGGTCACTGTGTTATCCTTGTTGTCCATTGTGATGGTTTCAGAAGTGACGCTGGCAATTCTCATCTTGTCGTACTCAGTGTCGACCTTGACCTCTGTGGCGGTATCAGATATCTGCCAGAC
>JAAZNX010000197.1 GCA_012798025.1 Methanothrix sp.
AGTCTTGTTCTCACTTCCATCTCCCGCTTTAAAGCTGAAATGGGGCTACAGAGGAGGGCACAATATGGCAGATGAGAAAAGTTCCCTGAAGATGAAGGATATAAACGAGGCGTTATCTGATTATAAGGTGCAAAGCCTGCAGGGGGTCATTGTGGAGGGCGACATAGAGATCGAGATCGACGTCTCCACCGGGGCGCATCCGTTGCTTGCGCAGTCACTGGGCCAGGAGTTCACCAAGCTTGCCTTACAGCTGTTCAACTTCTCCAGAGCCATGGGGTATCCCGTTGATTCTATGCTTCGAACAGCTAAGGTCAGCGTGATATCATCGCATAAGTAGGACCTTTCCTTCTATGAATCGTTCTATTATCCTCCATTTTTTGCGAAATAAGGACTGCCAAGGGGTGGTGACAGCCAACTGAATGGCCACCCTGATAGAACGCAGATTGCTTCAGACAGTTTCATGAAATTATATTTTTAATATATGTGAGGCCCTTAAGATGTTTCCCAAGAAAGGATCCTGCAATTCCATGCGTATATTGCTTGCAGAAGATAACCCTTGTAGCCAGGAGCTGATGCTGATGATGCTGAAGTACATGGGACTGTATGCAGACGTGGCCAATAATGGGCTTGAAGTTCTTCAAGTCTTGGAAACCCAGTCTTATGACGTGATTCTAATGGACATACAGATGCCGGTGATGGATGGCCTTGAGGCAACCAGAGTCATACGCCGCCGCTGGCATGATCGAAGCATAAAAATTATTGCTGTTACTGGTTGCAACCAGAAAGGCTATCGTGAAATCTGCATCCAGGCGGGAATGGATGATTACATGAGCAAACCTGTAAAGAGAGAGGACCTCGAGAGGATGCTAAACTACCCAGATTTGCTTGTTTAAGCAAAGTATTAGATAAATTAATTTGCTTTAATTGAAATGTATAACGAAATAGACTGCAGAATATATTTATAAAATGTTATTTTATATGTATTGGACGTGCAGCCTGACGCATACTCAACAATTTTGGGCGAAGGGGCCGCACCCAGTTTGATCTCCTCTCTTGATCTTTTATACCACAACATTTAAGTAAAAATTATTTGTTCTAAAAAAGATAAACTAGATTTCAAAGCGCTTGCCTAGCAAAATGGGCGACCATACTTCAGCAAAAAATAATATGAGGAGATAAGATCTGCATGAGAACGAAAGCAATGAGAGTTCTGTTCTTTCTTATAACAGCATCGCTTTTTCTCTTGCTATGCAACGCATCCGACTGGCCCCTTTTCAAGAAGGACGTTTCTAACACTGGCATCAGCCCTGACCTGACCCCCGGTAACCCCATCATCCTGTGGTCTGCCGACATTCAGAGGATGGAGACCACCCCTATAATCTCCACCAATCTGGTCTATGCCCTGGCTGGAAACGGCTCTGTCTGGGCGTTCGATAAGGAGAACGGCGATCTGAGATGGCGCTCTCAGCTAGAAGGCTGGGTATTCCAAATGTCCCCCTTGGCCTGCAGCGATGATAGAATCTTTGCGGCCACCGATTCCGGCCTGCTGGCCGCCTTCGATGCATTGACTGGACAAGAGCTCTGGGAACAGGATCTGACGGATAAGAGGTTTGAGACTCCCTTGTTATACATAGACGGTCTGCTATACCTAGGCGAGGGAGGAGCCTACGGATCGGGCCTAAAGAGATTCTTCTGCCTCTACGAGAACGGCACAGAGTGTTGGAATGTCTCTCGAAATACTAAGGGCTATCAATGGAGCGGGGCCGCCAAGGCTGGCGAGTATCTGGTATTCGGCCAGAATGACGGTGTCCTTTTGAGCGTGAACCGCCACAGCGGAGAGGTGGCCGATGAGCTGAACTTGAACGATAGCTCCAGACTGAGCTTCTCTCAAGATAGAGCGGGAAGGGTTCGTGCATCCGTGGCCTTCAATGACGGCTACGTTTACGTCACATCCGAGTTCTCGGCAAAGGAAGGCTTTGCCTGGAAGATCGGCCTGGATCCGAATACGGGCAAATTCGAGGACAGAGGGTGGAGCTCCCCTGTGGGATTTTCCACGTCCACCCCCACAGTCTGCAACGGCCGGGTTTACCTGGGCGTGGGCGAGCACGGACATCCCGGTGCTCTGGTATGCCTTAACGATTCTTCCGGCGATCCGATCTGGACTTACCCGGTGGAGGCTGGCGTGAAATCATCTCCATCCGTATCAACGGCTTATGAGAAGCCTAGGATTTTATTCACCACCGCAAAGGTCGATGGCCACATCTACTGCTTGGAGGACGCCAAGGAGACAGGTGAGCTGCTGTGGAAGCTGAATCCGCCTGATACAGGCTACATCCTGGGCGGTGTGGCGATATGCGACGGTCGGGCCTACTTCGGTACCGAAGGGGACCAGCATAACGGAAAGCTGTATTGCCTGGGTGATGAGGAGGGCCAGGATGGATGGCCCCAGTTTCACTTCAATAGCCAGCATGTGGGATACAGCGCATCCGCAGCACCCAAGTCTAACAGAACTGCCTGGATCAGCGAGGAGATAGGTGCTCAGCCGGGCTCGTCTGTCTCAGTGGCCGAGGGCAAAGTTTTCGTAAACTGCATCTCCAACATAACCTGCCTCGACCAGAAATCAGGAAAGGTTCTCTGGATATTTCCGTTCAATGCCTCAGGAGACTTCGCCTTTGGATTCACTCCGGTTTACAGCCGCGGCAGGGTATTTTTCACCTCAAATAAGACCTACTGCCTGAACGCAACAGATGGCAGTGAGATCTGGAGCTTCTCTCAGCCTACAAGAAAGTTCGCGATAGATGGAAGCCCTGCAATAGCGGACGGCAGGGCAGTAGTCAGCGACTGGGACGGCCATCACTACTACTGCCTTGACGAGAAAACAGGGACCCAGCTGTGGAACTTCACGGTTGAAGGCAATGCCCAGTCCACTCCGGCCATCGACAGAGACCGGATGGTTTTCGGCAGCTGGGATTGGGGTTTGGGCGGCAAGATCCATTGCGTTGATCTCGGGAATGGCTTGGAGATCTGGAACATCTCTACCGATAATTCGCCGTGTGGCTCTGCCACGATTCATGAAGGAGTGATCTTTATGGCCACTTACAACTTCGATGGAGACGGAGATCTTCTGGCCCTCAACCTTGACAACGGCTCCCTTCTCTGGAAGGCGCAGGTCAGCCCAACTGATTCAACGCCTGCTGTGGCCGATGGCAGGGTCTACCTCTGCAGTGGTTGTGAAGGATTCAGCAAACTTGTCACTTACTGCTTCGATGCCAACAGCGGCGAGCTCATATGGAGCACATCGGCAAAGGAGAGAATCGGGGACTGGAGGTGCTCTCCAGCTTACGCTGACGGCTTGCTGTTTGTGGGAAGGTCTGATTTAACAGAGTACGCCGGGACCTATGCCCTGAATGCCACAACCGGCAAAGTAGTTTGGAGTTATCCAGATGGTGGCTCGTCGCCTGCTGTCGCAAATGGCATGGTGTTTACCATTGGTTCAGGCAGAGTGTATGCTTTTCAGGATTAGAAATTAGAAGGAGTAAAGCATGATGAACGCGGCAAGTACTATCAATGTCAGGCTCTCATGGGCAATCATTGTTATTGCCACGGCCTGCATATCAATCTGCGGCAGCGCAGAGTATTGGAATGATTGGCCCCAGTTCCATCAGGGACCCGAGCATGCAGGTGCGTCTTCATCCTCATCGCCACTTGCTAACCAAACGGCCTGGGTAAGTGAGAACATCAGCGTCCAGGAGGGCTCCTCAGTCTGTGTCGCCGACGGACGGGTCTTTGTCAACTGCGTCGACCAGCTGGTCTGCTTGGATCAATCGTCGGGAAAGATAATATGGAATGCATCCTTTGAGGCCACGCCGGGTATCTGCCATGTGTGGGGATTCTCTCCGGCCTACGATAGCGGCAAAGTCTTCCTATCCGCGTCCAAGACCGTCTGCCTGAATGCCTCAGACGGAAGAGAGTTGTGGAGCTTCGTTCCGCCTACAGGAAGAGGAGCAGTTGACGGTGGACCGGCAGTTGCTGCTGGCAGAGTGATAGTAAGCGACTGGGACGGCCATCACTACTACTGCCTTGACGAGGAAACAGGGACCCAGCTGTGGAACTTCACCGTTGAAGGAAACGCCCAGTCGACACCAGCCATCAGCAAGGATAGAGCGGTCATTTCGGGCTGGGAGTGGGGTTTGGGTGGAAAAATCTACTGCGTCAGCATGGATAACGGGTCTGAAATCTGGAATTTCACAACAAAGAACTCACCATGCGGATCTGCCGCCATCTCTGAAGATACAGCTTATCTTACCACATACAACTTCGAAGGAGATGGTGAGGTCATGGCAATCTCTTTGCAGAACGGAAGCCTGCTTTGGCAAAAGCCCATCGCCAGGACAGACTGCACTCCTGCTTTAGCCGAAGGGTGCGTCTATGTCTGCGGCGGGACCGACGGCTTTAGCGACAAGGCCACTTATTGCTTCGATGCCAATACAGGTGACCTCTTGTGGAAGACCTCAGAGGATGATGGGATCGGAGAGTGGAGATGCTCCCCAGCTTATGCCCGCGGCCTGCTCTTGGTCGGAAAGACTGAGAATATGAATTACGTGGCTCTTTGCGCCTTAAACGCCACAACAGGCGAGACTGTCTGGAGATATCCAGCGGGCGGCTCTGCTCCAGCAGTAGCTGACGGTATGGTCTTCTCCTCGGGAGGAGGCAGAGTCTACGCCCTTGGCCAGGGAGGTTAAGCATTGTGAGAACCATCGCTGCCAAAGAGATGGCATTGGCTCTGCTCTTTGCTCTCTTTTTGCTAGGCCCAGCGGTACAGTCCTCTGCCGGTTTTACCACTTTTCAGGGGGATAATCAGAGAACCGGAAACGTCAGCGGCGAGGGGCCTGATGAGCCCAATCTGCTCTGGAGCACCAACCCGACCGGCCACGGATACATAGGAGCTGCTGCAGCTGTTTCTGACGGCCGGGTCTTCGTCTCCAACTGGCCGGACATGACCTTCAAGGGAGAGCTGGGTCTGGCCTGCCTGGACGTGAAGGACGGAAAGCTTCTGTGGCTAAACCACTTAGGAGGAAAAGGTGGTGCATCGACGCCTGCAATATCGGATGGCAAGGTCTTCGTCGGCTCACTCACAGGCGACATTTACTGCCTGAACGCTGAAAACGGAGAGACCGTCTGGAACAAAACTGTCGACAAAAACCCGAAATGGTGGGGAGTGGCATCATCGCCTCTGGTGCAGGATGGGCAGATTTACGTCATGAGCTTCTCGGACGGTGCCATTCATGCCCTAAGCCTTGAGGGTGAAGAACTCTGGAACCTCACCACAGGCGAAGTCCAGCCGTTCTCTTCCATAGCGTCATCTGGCCAGAGACTCTATTTCCCCGGAGGTGACCCGGCACTGTATTGTGTCAATGCCTCTTTTGGAGACCTGATTTGGAAGGCATCTGCAGACGCCAAGATCACAGCTACACCTACGCTATGGGAGGATTTGGCCATCATTGTAACTGAGAAATCGATCGCAGCTTTTAACGCAAGCTCCGGCGAAGAGGTCTGGAAGGCCAAAATCAACGGCACCATGTCATCGCCAGCTGTGGCCTTCGGCCACGTTTACGTGGGATCGGATGACGGATCAAAAGGTCACTTGCGCTGCTTTGATGCGCGAAACGGTTCATTGATCTGGGCGGTAGAGGTGAGCGGCCCTCTTAAATCATCTCCTTTGGTCGTGGCCGGAAAAGTTTATTTCGGCACCAATATCGATGCCGGAATGTTCTATGCCATAAATGCCCTAAATGGGTCGGTGGTGTGGACCTATCCGGCAAACGAATACATCATGTCCTCAGCCTCGGCCTCAGACGGCATAGTCTTCATGGGAGCCGATGACGGCCAACTGTACGCCTTCGGTTCCCAGCCCAAGGGCCTGATCTGGGAAGGAGAGGTCATGCTGGATGACAAGAGCTTGAACATCACTGCCGTCAGCGGCAAGACCTACGAGATTAACAGGACCACCGCTTTGGGAGCGCTGGTTGAGGCCTGCGAGGAGACTGGCATGAACCTGAGCATAAATGACTCTCTTTACGACCTTTATGGTTTGCAGGTCGAGTCTCTTGCGGATTACAGAGCCGCAGGAGATCGATCCTGGAGATTTTGGGTAAACTTTCCCCAGGAGTCCATGCCAACTTCTGGGCCCGATTTTGTGGATCTGAGGGACGGCGACAGAGTCGTTTTCTATTACGCAGACCGACGGGCAAGGCCCGATGAGGCCCCGCGCCTGGAAATTGATGCCTCGGTCCTCTTAAAGAGGCCCGAGGCCCTCTTTTTAACTGTAAGCAACCATCCCCAAATTAAGGATGCCTCAGCCAATTCAACTCTTAATGTTACATTGGTTTCGCCGTTAACCGCTTCCAACTTATCCTCGTATGATCTCATTACCCCTCTCCTAGATTCACAAAAAAGGAATAGCTTTTATTTCGATATTTTGCTCATCAAATAAACAAATGAGCTTTTGAGATAAGAAAATTATTCTGGCTACCTTCTTTTCTACGCTAAGTTTGGTATATTGGTGTAT
>JAAZNX010000013.1 GCA_012798025.1 Methanothrix sp.
AAACGTGGCGATGTCACAGGCGAGGTGGAGCGGCGTGTTGTGGCTCAGCTCCTATCCCTCATGGACGGTCTGAAAGAGAGGAAGAACGTAATAGTGATCGGGTCCACCAACCGACCAGAGGCTCTGGACGTTGCTTTGCGCAGGCCTGGGCGCTTCGACCGTGAAATTGAGCTGGGCGTCCCTGACGCAGAAGGCCGCATGGAGATTTTTCAGATTCACACCAGGGGAATGCCGTTGCACGAAGGCGTGAATCTGGACGAATTTGCGAAGAGAACATATGGCTTTGTGGGTGCCGATATCGCGGCTGTCTGCCGTGAGGCTGCCATGAATGCTCTGCGCCGCATCCTTCCAGAGATCGACCTGGATGAGCCAACCATCCCCAAGGAGATTCTGGACAGGCTCATCGTGCATAGGGAAGACTTCGAGGACGCCTTGAGAGATGTTCAGCCCTCAGCCATGCGAGAGATACTGGTCGAGGTTCCGAATGTGAGCTGGCAGGACATCGGGGGCCTGGAGGGCGTCAAGCAGCTCCTCGTGGAGGCTGTGGAGTGGCCTTTGAGGAACGCTGACAGCTTCCGACGCTTGGGACTTGAAGCGCCCAAAGGCGTTCTTCTCTACGGACCGCCGGGCACTGGAAAGACTATGCTCGCCAAGGCTGTGGCCAATGAGAGCGAGGCGAACTTCATCTCCGTTAAAGGCAGCGCTCTCCTCTCCAAGTGGTATGGTGAGAGCGAAAAGAAGGTCGAGGAGATCTTCCGCAAGGCGAGGCAGGTCGCACCATCCATCATCTTCCTGGATGAGCTGGATGCGCTGGTGCCTGTGCGAGGGGGAGCCATTGGAGAGCCTCATGTCACAGAGCGGGTTGTCAACCAGCTCCTCAGCGAGATGGACGGCTTAGAAGAGCTCAGGGGGGTGGTAGTTATCGGGGCCACCAACAGGCCGGATATAATTGACCCAGCGCTGCTCCGGCCAGGACGCTTCGATGAGCTGATCATGGTTCCCGTGCCAGACAAAGAGTCCCGCAAGAAGATCTTGCAAGTTCACCTTCAAAAGGCACCACTGGCCGAGGATGTAGACATAGACGAGCTGATCGATCTGACGGAGCAGTATACAGGTGCAGATATAGCTTCATTGGTTCGCAAGGCTGGACGCCTGGCTTTGCGTGAGGATATGGCGTCTGAAAAGATCGGTCAGAGGCATTTCCTGGCCGCTCTTGAGGAGATAGGGCCCTCGGTCACGCCCGATACCATGAAGTATTACGCCAAAATGGCAAAGGAGTTGCGCAAGAAAGCCTCACGCGAGGTGGAGCGGGGAGAGATGTACGCTTGAGGGGGTCATTCCTCTCTCCGGCTGTCTATCCTCAATAATTCCTTTTTACAGACTCTGAGATCCACTGCAAATAAGGTTGGTGCCCTTCTTGGATAGGAAGAACTACGATCTCAGGGACTTTGTAGCTGTGCAGCTCCAGCAGCCTCTTGCTTAGCGGCTCGACCATTCCCAGCTCTGTCTTGATGATCATCTGCTCCTCTCTGTCTTGCTTGAACTCACCTTCCCAGACATAGCAAGACTTTACAGGAGCAATATTGACGCACGCCGCCAGCTTCTCCTCTACAACAATTCTGGCGATCTTGTCCGCTTCGCCATGAGCTGTGGTGCATAAGACGAGCACATACTCACTCATGTCAGACCCACCTCTCTTCATCCTTTCCAATCTCCTTCTTCCAGATGGGCACTTTGCTCTTCAGCTCCTCGATGATGTACCTGCACCCTTGAAAAGCCTCATCTCGGTGTCCTGCTGCGCAGACGATGGCAACGATGTTATCCCCAACGGAGAGCAAGCCGATGCGGTGAATGATTTGAACCGATTTCAGGTTGAACCTGCTTTCGGCCTCCTCCTGGATATGCTCCAGCATCGTCTGCGCAGCCTCCCGGTAGGCTTCCAGTTCCATCTCGACAATGCCGTCGTCCCTGACTGTGCCAAGAAATGTCACAACTGCTCCTGCGTCATTTCTTTTGGCCGCCCTTACCATCTCGTCGAGGGAGAAGTCCTCTTCAGTGATCTTGATCAACCGACCATCAGCCCCCGGCGACGGGAGGGAGTATCGCAATCTCGTCTCCCTCATGCAGCTCGGCCCCAAGATCCTGGAAGGGATCAATCCTTTTTTTGTTTATCATGAGCAGCACCCATTCTCTGAGCTGGCCGGGCTCCTCAAAGGCGGCTTCTTTGAACCTCCGGTTGGTCGAAGCCAAAACATCCAGTAGGTCCCCCACAGTCGAGCCTGCCTTTAGCTCAAGCTCTCGCTCCCTGCCTAAAATCTCCCGAAAGCTGGCAAATGCCATCACTTTTACCAACATGGCTACCTCCTCCAAATCTCATCGTAGCTGGAGGGCGCAGGTTCTGTTCTCTCCTTCGGCCCCTTCTTCAAGGATCTCTTGATCTTGCCCTTCTCATTTTCCCTGAGCCTGTTGATCTCCTCCTCGGAGTCGATGCCCATGACGAAGGTGCCGTGGCAAGGCTTGACATAGGTAAAGAGCATCTCCTTTCCTCTGACACCCATGGCCACAGGCGGCGCACCTATGATGTAGTAATCCTTGAATATCTTGTATCCTGGATCGACATAGTAGACCTCCTCCGAGTTCTTTTCGATGTATTCTCGAGCTTCCTTGAACGAGGTACGCTCAAGATATAGTTTATACTTCAGCTGTTCGATGCAGCTCACAGAATCACCTTGTCGATCTTATTCTTAAGTGGATTAGGATTGTGGACAGCCTTGGCGATGATCTTCTCTGCCGGGTATTCGATCTCTTCGGCCATAGCTTCGGCATTCCTGCCGAAGACCACTGCATATAGCTTTGCCCTGGAAATGGCGCTAAATGTAGCTCCATAGGTCATGCCAGCGTCGTTGTGCATGAAGGCGAAGCATAGATCGAAGTCGACCTTCTTCTCCACGATATCCGCTATGAGCTGGTCCAGGTCAGCTGTCTTTTTCACATAATATCCATCTGGGTCGGCAACCTTCAGCAGCTTGACGGCTGCATCTGTTCCCGCAATTGTCACATCGTACCCAGCTGCTTCAAGCTTATGGGAAAGATAGATTGCTATGCTCGTTTGCACCGGCACTTCCGGGCAGCCCATAGCAAGCAACGCCTTTTTGCATTCTGTCATTTGCTCATCTCTTGTTTATAGTTCGCATCACCTATCAAGGCGCTACAGTCTTGGCAGCCAGGGTTGCGCATGCATGCCACCTCGTCCATGCTGCAGCTTAAGCCGTCCCACAGCATCAGTCGATTCTCCAGGAGCCCGCCAAAACCCAAGACATACTTCACCGCCTCTGTCACTTGAATGGAGCCGATCACTCCACATGTAGACCCTAAAGCGGGAAATGTCGTGACAGGGGGAGCTCTCGGAAAGGTGCAGCGCAGGCAGGCAGTCTTGCCTGGTATTACGGTTGTGGCCTGCCCCTGGTAGCCGCAAATAGCACCGTGAAATAGAGGGATCTTCTTTTGCAGGGCTGCTTTGTTTAGAATGTACCTAGTCGAGAAATTGTCCATGGCATCCATGATAAGGCTGCATCCACTCAGGAGTTGATCTATGTTTTCTTTGCTGATTGTCTCCTCCAGAGCTTCAACTTCTATCTCTGGATTTATGCCTTCAAGCGTATCCTTCGCAGATCTCGCCTTGCTCCGGCCCACGTCATCGCTCCAGTGCAATACTTGCCTGTTCAAGTTGCTGAGCTCGACACTATCACAGTCCACGATGCGAATCTTGCCAAAGCCCGCAGCAGCCATGTAGATGGATATGACAGATCCAAGGCCGCCAGCTCCTGCAATGAAGGCGCCTGCTTTTTTCAGCTTCGCCTGACCATCCTCGCCAAAGAGGCGAATCTGGCGGGAGTATCTCTTTTTTTCGAGATCATTCAGCATAAGAAACCTAGCCGCCGTGCACTATTCGCACTATCTTCAGCTCATCTGCACAGCTTGCAGTCTCCTCTTCAGGCACAATTTTGCCGTTCTTGGCCACGACTACCTCGACTGGATTTATATTTAGCTCCTTTAAGATCTCGTCGATGCGGGCCACGCTCACCGTCATCTCCTTTCTGCTGCCGTCCGGCATGGCTATCTTCATTTTGTGTCCCCGAAATTTGCCAATTTTCAAGCCAGTTTCGCATACTCCTTGGCCCAGTAAGTTATGATCATGTCTGCCCCTGCTCGCTTGATGCAGGTCAGCGCCTCCAGGAATGCCGCTTTTTCATCCAGCCAGCCCTGATCTGCGGCTGCTACGATCATGGAGTACTCGCCAGATACCTGATAGGCGGCTGTAGGCACTGCGAACATGTCCTTCACCTGGCGCAGCACGTCCAGGTAAGGCATAGCAGGCTTGACCATGACAATGTCAGCTCCCTCCTCGATGTCCAGTTGCACCTCCCAGAGCGCCTCAGCCAAGTTCGCGGGATTCATCTGGTATCCCAAGCGGTCGCCAAACGCGAAGCCCGACTCGGCAGCCTCCCGAAAAGGCCCATAGAAGGTGGAGGCATATTTGGCAGCGTATGAGAGGATCGGAGTGTCGGTGAAACCGTCCATGTCAAGGGCTGAGCGTATGGCACGAACCATGTAGTCCATCATACCACTTGGGGCGACGATATCGGCTCCAGCGTTAGCATGGCTCACGGCCACTTCGCCCAAAATTGGCAATGTCTCATCGTTCAAGATTCTCTCGCCTTTTACGAGTCCGCAGTGGCCGTGGCTGGTGTATTCGCAGAGGCACAGATCGGTTATCACTATCAGGTTGGTTATCTCCTTTATTTTGCGCACAGCCCTCTGAATCACGCCCTGGGAATCATAAGCGCCTGATCCTACTTCATCCTTTTGAGCAGGCAGACCGAATAGTAGCACAGCTGGCACGCCTAGGTCCTCTATGGCGCCAGCCTCAGCCGCCAGGCTCTCCAGGCTCTGACGGAACTGGCCTGGCATTGCTTCTATCATCCTCGCCTCGGAGATCCTTTCGTCCACGAAGATAGGTTGTATCAAATCCTTGAGTGAGAGCTCGGTCTCTGCCACCATCTCCCTTATTCCTGGCACTCTTAGCCGCCTCATTCTTCTCATGATGTATCCTCCAGCCGGAACAGCTCTGCGAGGGAGGCCAATAGCTCATTATCGCCTCGCTCAGCTGCGCTCTTGAGGGCCTTAGTAGGCTCTGAGAGCAGCTTGTTAACAATAGAGTGGCTCATATCCTGCAGCACCTGCTGCTCGATCTCTCCAAGGGTGTGGCGAGCTGAGAGCTTATTCATGGCCTTTCGCACTTCCTGATCCTTGATCGCCTCCGCCTGGGAGTAAAGCACAGCCAGCAGATCCTCTGCCTGTTTTCTCTTATATTTTGCTTTCAACAGTTGCAGCTCTTCAGATATGATCGCCTCAACCCGTTTTACCTCTGCCATCCGCTGCTTCATATTTTCGCTGCTGATATTGCGCAGGCTATCGATATTGTGCAGCTCCACACCCGGAATGTCTGCTGCAGCTTCGTCGATATCCCTGGGATTGGCGATGTCTATCAGGAGCAGCTTGTTCTCTCTGCCTGCCATTGCCTTCTCAATATCATCCTTGAGCAGGATGTAGTGAGGCGCTGCAGTCGCGCTGATGACCACATCTGCAACTTTCAGACGTGATTTCATCTCCTCGAAGGGAACAGCAATGCCGCCCAGGCACTCTGCCAGGGACTTCGCAGAGCTGAACGTCCTGTTGGTGACGCAAAGCGATGAAATATTCTTGGCCATAAGTGCTCTGGAGATCAGCTCACCAGTATCTCCTGCTCCAATCACAAGAACGGACTTTCCCTCAAGATTGCCCAAAATTTCTTCAGCCAAGTCTACTGCAGCCGATCCCACTGAAACAGATCTTTCGTTGATGCGAGTCTCTTTTCGCACGCGCTTTCCCACTTGGATCGCTTTCTTGAAGGCGGTCTCCAGCATCCAGCCAGTGGTTCCAGCCTTCATCGCCATTTGGATAAGCTCTTTCATCTGCCCAAGGATCTGGTCCTCGCCGATGATCATGGATTCGAGACCTGAAGCCAGCCGCAGAAGATGATGCAATGATTCGTCATGATCATGAAAATCGATGATGCGAGAGGAGACGCGCGCCTTCTTGGCCAGGTCGAAGAGCACCTTTTCGCCACGCTGGCTTACGATATAAATCTCAACGCGGTTGCAGGTTTTGAGCACAGCGCACTCCTCTACCCGCTCCTGAGAGCCCACCCACTTGAGGATTGTCTCTACATCTCCGTGCCAGGCCCGTTCAATCTCATCGATGGAGGCCTTGCGGTGGGTCACAAGCATCGAGGCTATCTCGCTCATCGTGGCATACATGTGAGCGGGCTCTCATATAGGCCTTTTCATAGGAGACGTCCAGAAGTCTCCAGACCTCTTCATCCTCAAGGATCTTCCAGATTATTCTGGCCCGGTCCCTTTGTATGGGAACTGTTTTCTTCAAATCCTGCCTGATCTGGGCGAGAAGCAAGGCCATCTGCTGAAAGTTTTCTGTCAGATCCTTTTCAAGCCGCAGACGGAGATATTTGGTAAGGCCCGGGCTTTCTGTGGAGATGGCGATCGTTATGGGATCCTTTCGTATCAGGGATGGAACAACCACATCACCGATGCCGTCCACTTTATTGACCAGCAATCCCCGAGCCCTTGCCTCGAGCTCAATGGCGCGGTTCAATTCGGGAACACCAGTGGCTGGGACCACAATGAATGCACCTTCCATATACTTCTCAAAGCCATGAGTGAGGCTGGAATTCACAAGTTTCAAGTCACTTTTCATATCCATCAGCCCGGGAGTGAAGTCCTGGCTCACCACCATAACTTTTCCATAATCTGAAAAGAGCCTGGCCTTGCGCTCTCCAACGAGTCCACCACCAAATATCACAATGAGCTTTCCTTCCAGGTCCAGCAGTAGGGGTAAAAGTCGCCTTTTTGAATCCATGTCGCTCTCCTCTGCAGCCATCGGACTTCAAATCCTTGCGCTGGTCTTCTTGTATTCCTTTTCGCTGAAAAGGATGCGATAGTCCTCAATCCCTGAAGCTTTCGAAAGCTGAATTGCTATCTTCAGGCACTCCTCCCTGCTGTGCGAATGGACCATTGTGTAAATGTTGTAGGGCCAGTCCGGGGCAGTTGCACGTTCGTAGCAGTGAGTGACCTCTTGCGCGCTGGCAAATATCTCCCCCGCAGTCTCAACCTGCTCGGGCCTAGCCCTCCAGACGATCATGGCGTTGGCCACAATTCCAAGAGCCCTGTGGCCAATGGTGGCCGCGAACCTGCGAACGAAGCCCTCCTCTTGCAGTCGCTTTAGACGGTCGATGACCTCTTCCTCGGATATGCCAAGCGACTCTCCGAGGGCAAGATAAGGCCGAACTGTCAGCTTTATTCCGTCTTGAGCAGCCCTCAGGAGTTCACGGTCCAGCAAGTCCATCACATCCATCCTCCTGGATCCTGGAATGGATAGCGATCTACTCCTTTTGTTGGTATCTGGTGGGGCACATTCCCGGGATTGCCCGCTACCTTGTGCTCGCTCCAGTAGTTTCCTCCATCATTTGGCCCTGCATCCCACTGATTTTGGTTGTTGTCGACGGCGTCCTGAACGGCATTGTCCAAAAAGACGTTGTGATAGAGGAAATTTGCAGTGCAGTCCACCAAATTGGCCCCTGCGATCTGATTATTCTGCAGGCGGTTATCTGTGACGTTGCAGCCGACGGCCCCACTCATGCGCAGGCCGTAACGGCTGTTCTCGCTCATATTGTTTCCTTTGATCATCAGTTTTTTGGAGGATTGGACAAAAATGCCTTGACTGTTGCCGATGACATCGTTGTCCTGAAGTTCGCCGTTCCATAGCTGCACAAGAGATATGCCGTCCCGCAGGTTTGCCTTCGCGCGGTTGTTCTTCAGGACACATTCATTGCTGCCTGCAAGTGCTATGCCTTGGTCGTTCAAAGATGCGACATTGCCGATGAGCGAGCACCCATGAGAGCTGGTGAGCTGTATGCCAGCCTCCTGGTTTTGATCCACTATGCATTCCAAAACGTTGCAGAGCCTGGATCTCATGAGATATATGCCCGTAGCACAGGACTTTGCGCTGCAATTTTGCAACTTCAGGTTCAGAGAGTCGTCGGCCCGAAAGCCCTCCTCAGAGCAGTTGGAGGCAAGGTCATTCTTGAACGTCCCATCCGAAGACGATGATGCGGCGTAACCAACCTGGCAGTTCGCAGTCCTGCAGTCATCCACCGTCCATGCAGAGCAGTCCTTCAGATAGATCCCATTCTCAGATCGTGATATGCTGCTGTTTATAATTTTCCAGTTGGTGGAGTTGACGGCAAGAATGCCTGCGCTGCTATTGGATATGCTCAGGTTCAAAGCTGTTATGTTTTTGCAAGATATGATGCCCAGGAAGCCGCAGACCGACGGTGCCACCAGGTTGGCTTCGTTTATCAGATAGCAGATGGGCCTGCCATCGACAAGATTGGACTCGTCTATGTCCTGCACAAAGAAATCGTGGCTAGAAGCTGCTAGATGCGCGTTGGAAGATTCTCCCTCGTCAA
>JAAZNX010000032.1 GCA_012798025.1 Methanothrix sp.
CCCGCACCTCTGGCGGCATAGAGCAGGTCCTTGTAACCAGTTTGCCGATAGTACTGGCGCACATACTCCTTGGATAGGTCCACGAACTCCCCTGCATCATGTCGGGCCTTGTCCCAGAAGCGGTCCTCGTCTGCCGTTCCATAGACATCCACCACCATGATCTTCCGGTCCTCGTCGAATGCCAGCTCTTTCTTACCATCCACATGAATAAGGCCTCGAGGTGCAATGCTTCTTTTAATATCTTCGTCGATCCGGAGCACGATCTCACAGGCCTCGTCGTATTCCTGGGGCGCAAGACCCGAGATCTGCAAAGCATCTGCTTTATTCAGCAGCCGGTCGGTCTTCTCAAGTTTTGTGGAGACCTCAAGATAAGGCTCTGGAAGAGGCTCTCCATAGGCGATCTTATGTCCAGAGGCAAAGCCCAGCGCTCCTGGTGGGATCCTCCCTTCCTTCACACGGTCGAAGAGTGAGCCTGCAACATACCATCGACAGATGAACTCCAGTGGTATGAGAAAGTTCTTGGACCGGCTGGTGATTTGATGCGGCTGGAGGATATCCACCTTCTTGCAGAGCATGCTGCCGGGCGGGATGAACTCCAGAAAGTGGGTTTTGATGCCCATCTTGGCTGCCCTTTCAAACCAGTAAACGCCCTCACGGCAGAGGGTCTCGCCTTTAAAGGGAATGAGGCTGGGAATGACCTTGTCAAAGACGGAGATGTTATCGGTGAACTTGAACTCAAGTCGATCGCCTAAGTCGTAGGCCTCCTTTACCTTGCCCTTCATCAAAAGCTTGCGTTCCATTGGGTGCTAATTTTCATTAGGCAAGATGATAACCCTTTTGCCTTTAAATGCGAATCAACGAAAAAAAGAAAATTTGTAGAGGCTTACTCGAAGTCCTCTCCGCCCATGCCACCCATGCCGCCAGGTCCACCTGCGCCACCAGGTCCGCCTGCAGGTCCGCCTGACTTTGAGGCGATGACGTCATCGATGCGCAGGATCATGACTGCAGCCTCGGCTGCTGAGTTGATGGCCTGAGTCTTGACGCGCAGAGGCTCGACAACGCCCAGGTTTAGCATATCCACAGGCTCGCCGGTGTCCATGTCCAGGCCTGCGCTCTTGACGCCTTTCTCATGCTGGCTGCGCAGCGCCACCAGGGAATCGATCTGGTCCAGACCTGCGTTCTCCGCCAGAGTCTTGGGTATGACCTCCATGGAGTCTGCGAAGGCCTCGATGGCTAGCTGCTCGCGGCCACCAACTGTAGCAGCATACTCGCGCAGGCGCAGCGCCAGCTCTACCTCTGGAGCCCCGCCGCCTGGGACCAGCATCTTGTCCTCGACGACGACGCCGACAACGCGAAGTGCGTCTTCCATGGCCCTGTTCAGCTCATCGACCACATGCTCAGTGCCGCCGCGCAGGATTATGGAAACGGACTTTGGATTGTCGCACTCTTCGACGAAGGTCATCTTCTCATCGCCGATCTTCCTCTCCTCGACGAGGCCTGCCTTGCCAAGGTCTTTGGCATTCAGGTCATGAATGCTTGTGACGATCCTTCCGCCAGTTGCGCGGGCCAGCTTCTCCATGTCGCTCTTCTTGACGCGCCTGACGGTGTATATTCCAGCATTGGCAAGGAAGTGCTGGGCGAGATCGTCAATGCCCTTCTGGCAGAAGACGACATTGGCTCCAGTGGCCTTGATGTCATCCACCATGCCCTTGAGCATGGTCTCTTCCTGATCTAAGAATGCCTGCAACTGATCTGGGGAGGTGATCTCGATCTTGGCGTCCACCTCGGTCTTCTCGATCTCGATGGCGGCATTTAGCAGGGCGATCTTGGCTCCAGTAACCTTCTTTGGCATGTTGGGGTGCAGCCTGTCCTTGTCGATCACCATTCCATGAACGAGCTCGGAGTCGGTAATTCCGCCGCCCACCTTCTTCTCGACGGTGATGTTGTCGGTATCAACGCTGCCGTCCTCGTCCACTACGGCTGTAACTGCCTTCACAGCCAGATCTGCCAGGTTCTCCCTGGCGGTTCCTGAGCCCTTTCCGGTCATGGCTGTGATGGCGATCTTCTTCAAGAACGCATCGTCTTTTACGGAGATGTCAACGCCAATGGTCTTCAGGATCTCAAGCGATTTGTCGGCTGCTGCTCTGTAGCCTGCTGCAATGACTGTGGGGTGAATCTCCTGGTCAAGCAACCCCTCTGCCTGCTTTAGCAGCTCTCCTGCCAAAACCACGGCCGTAGTTGTACCATCCCCGACCTCAGCATCCTGGGTCTTGGCGATCTCCACCATCATCTTGGCAGCTGGGTGCTCGATGTCCATCTCCTTGAGAATTGTGACACCATCATTGGTTATTACTACGTCTCCAAGGGTGTCTACCAGCATCTTGTCCATTCCCTTGGGGCCCAGAGTCGTCCTGACAGCCCCGGCAACGGCCTTTGCTGCCATGATGTTGGATTTCTGTGCCTCGCGGCCAGCGGTTCTCTGGCTGCCTTCCTTTAGAATGAGTACGGGTGTTCCTCCAAATTGTCCTGCCATTCAATTACCTCCAATGTTATAGTATCAAAGTGAGATATCGGGTGTTTGAACTTCTATATGAATGCTTCGGTTTGAATGCCGGAAGAGGGGTGGTCGGATTGTAGCAAATGATGCGGCCACGAGCTCCGCCAAAAGGTTCAGGAAAAAAGAAAGGAAATGCTGGACCTATCCCAGAACCTTAGTGATCTCTGCGAAGATGGCCTTGATGTCGCCAACACCCAGAACGGTCTTGACAAGCCCCCTCTTGTTGTAGTAGTCGATCAGCGGTTGGGTCTGGGCGTGATAGGCCTTCAGCCTCTGCTTGACGGTCTCCTCTGTGTCGTCCTGCCTCTGGTAGAGGTCAGCGCCACAGGCATCGCACTTTCCAGCGACTTTTGGCGGGTTGAACTGCACGTGATAGGTGGCTCCGCACTTGCACATCCTCCTTCCTGTCACGCGCTTGACCAGCTCTTCGTCAGGAACATCGATGTTCAAGACCACATCGATCTTCTGGCCGAGCGCTGGAAGGATCTTGTCCAGAGCCTCTGCCTGGGGAATGGTTCTAGGATAGCCATCCAGCATCCAGCCACCCTTGACATCTGGCTTGGCCAGCCTGTCTTTTATGATATCGATGAGAAGCGAATCGGGAACGAGCTTTCCTGCATCCATGTACTTCTTGGCTTCAACTCCCAAGGGGGTGCCGTTGCGAACGTTCTCTCTGAGGATGTCTCCGGTGGAGACGTGCAAAACCTTGTATTTGTCAGCGATCATCTTGGCCTGTGTACCCTTACCGGATCCTGGTGGACCGAGCAGAATAATATCCATTAAAGCTTCCTCCTATTCCCTTGACAAAGCAGCCATTGCC
>JAAZNX010000129.1 GCA_012798025.1 Methanothrix sp.
AGTTCGCAGAGTGGACCTATCCCCTGAGGAAGTTCGATGATATCTACTATACCATCGAGAGGATCGTTTATGGCAAAGGTGAGCTGATGGGCTTCACCACAGAGGACATTTACAATAACCTCCGAGATAGGCGCTTTTTCCGGGATGCTCAGGACCTGGACAAATATTTGCTGGAGAACGGCCGAAAATATAAGATCCGAAAAACAGATAACGTGTGGGAGCGCTACTACTAGCGCTTCAATGAATCTTCTCTGTGAAATAAATATTTCTTTCATCTATTCCCAGTTCCATGAACCTGCCTGTGGCCAGAATGCTATGGCTGTACTTGAGCGGAGCAACCCTGGTCCCAGATGCTACCACCGATTCGGCGGGCAGTGTGACATTCTCACCAATGACTGCTACCTGGCCTGCCCCATTTACGCCCAAAACGCTATGCTCTTCAATGGTTGTGTGTCGACCCACGATGGCGCGATGAATTGAGGTCATGTGCTGGATATTGGCAAAGCTCATGATCATGCTCTCGCGAATCTCCACGTCTCTCTCGATAAGGCTGGTGTGGCCGATATGAGAGTTCTCGATGACAACGCCCTTCTCAATGTGACAGTTTCTGCCAATGGATACATTCCCCACCAGCTCGATATCCCCAGAGTCTAGATATCTCTCGATCTTGTTCAGAGTGGAGGGATGTATCCACTGGTTGGGACGATAATGATACTTGCGATCGAAGTGTCGAACACGTCCACTTAGACAGTCTATGGCCGCCTGGTGCAGTCTCTCGGGCGTTCCGATATCTATCCAGTAGCCAGAGATGGGATAGCCGTAGACTGGATAGCCGTTCTCTGTCAGATAAGGTATAAGATCTCCGCCGATGTCGCGGGCCCGATCGCCCATCTTCTGCAGAACGTCGCGAATCTCGGGCGAGAATAGGTAAAAAGCAGTGTTTATCATCCTGCTGGGCTCGCTTCCAATTTTTGGCTTTTCCACAAATCCTTTAATGCGCATCTCATCGTCTAACCTGGCCACACCGTACTGTGAGACGTTCTCATCGGGACCTAGCTCCTTCAGGGCCACTGTTAGGACGGGGTTGTGCTTGCGATGGAACTCGACGAAGTCCTTAAGGTTGATATCGATGAGGTTATCGCCCGAGACCACCAGCAGATCTTCCTTGATGTCGAAATAATTGATACAATAGCGCATAGAATCGGCGCTACCTGTGTCGTTGTAGAGCGGCTGATAGCTGAAGTCCTGGTGGTCGGTGATGCCCAGGCGCTTGAAGAACCCCTCGCCAGCCTTGAAGTAATTGCTGAGGTTGAGGGTATTGCTCGCGCCCTTGCTGCCCAGAACGAACCTGCGACAACCTTGACTGGCCAGAACTCGAAAGAGATTAGCAATAATTGCCGTGTCGCATATTTCCACCAGGGGCTTGGGCTGATCCAGCGTTAGGGGATAAAGCCGTGTTCCTGAGCCCCCCACTGTAGCAAGGACTTGAGGAAACATGGCTTTGGAGTGGGATTGCACAAATATTAAGCCTGTCGCCTAGCAAAGCACCTCTTATCTAGTAGCCGCGCATAATCTTCATTATGATTCGTGCGATCATGAAGGCTATCAGGAACAATATGATGTAGAATATTATGGTTGCGATATCCATGATCGATCCTCAGGCATTTCTGGTTTATAACTTTGACTGGAAAAAAGTCATTTTGTTCGTATGCCATTGGCGATTCCAGTCCAGGGCTCTTTGCTAGCCGAGAAAGCTCTGTAATTTCCAGATACTGAGCCGCCGTTTGTCGTCAGAGCAAGCCTGTAAAGGCTGATGACCCCAAGAGAGGTGATGTCCAGGTTCAATCTATCTTTCTCAACTGAGCCAGAAGCAGAAACCTCCAGAGTATCACCACCATCATTCATGCTACCCGCCCCGAAGATCGCATCTTCTGACTGGAATAAGGTTAGTGACAGCTCTCTGATTTTACTGTCCCTGAGCTCAAATGACCAGCTTCCTGCTAAACTCGTCGTCGAAGACGATGTGCTTGCAGCTTGATGCTGGACAGCACCGTCGGCATTTACAGAATCGCTGGATTGTTGGGCGCCAGTAACGTTTCCTGATTGAATGCCAGGCACTGTAAAATTGACTCCTGCCTCCTTGCTCCAGAGCACTCTGGATTCGCGGGGATTCTCGGGAAAGCCGATGTTATGGGCGTAAATTCCATTGCTCTCATTTATAAGTTGATCCACAGATTTGCCTGTGGTATCATAGAATGAGGAAGCATTGATTGCAAACAAAGCAAATATGATCGATGACCATACGATCTGCGTTGCAAATCTCATGCTTTTAAAACCTTACTATTCAAATGATGCTTGACCTCTTAAGGCTTGCGATATATGTTATTTAGGAGGGAGGCAAAAGTCTTGGATGTAGGAGGGAGAAAAGAGTAAGTCGACTTTTGCCAAGCACACTGTACGTCAATAGTCGTATTTAAGGATTTCGTTTCGGATGAATCTCTCGCAAGAGAGCTGCTTGGTCGACATGTACCACATTTATATATCGTCGAAAGCCGATCCAGAATCGGGCAAAGGTCGAGACAACGTCTGTCCTAAACACCCTGTGCTTCATCATCGACTTTGCCCTTCCTCCCATTTCCAGTCGCATCGAATGCATTACAATGCCGTTACCCAAATCTTTTTTGTCTTTCACCTTCAATATGATCTAAAATTTGGGTGGAATGTAACATGAGGAGAATTGCGCTAGTTCTAATGATGATCGGACTCATAGTCCCTTCCCTGGCTCTGACTGAGTACCAAAGGGGCGTGCTGGATGGCCTTGCTCAGGGTTGGTCCATGGCCCAAAGGTACGATCAGGCCCTAGGAGGAGATATCGCCTCGTATAACCAGGCAGTTCCGAAATACAATGCCTGGATAGAGAGCATCTTCGGACGAAATGAATCTTTGATGCTTAAAAATATCACTGAAACTGCACAAGCACAGCCTTACAGCATCCACAAGACCTTCACGCCTGTGCACTCGATCGATGCAAGCTGGAACCAGACGCCAAGGACATTTCAGGAAACGCAACCACAACCGAATGCCTATGGAATGATTTATGGGTATCCTGCTGAGACGTATTACTCCATAGGACCTGCTCTCAGCTCTTTCTAGGTTGGGGTGGGAATATGCGGGCTTTCGTTCACAGGATCAGGTTTATATCTTAATTTGGCTGTTTACAACCTCAGAGGCGTCATGATGAGATGGTTACTTTCAGTGATGCTGCTATTTGCCTTAAGTCTCACAACCAATATGATGGCTACTGTGGCAGAGGACACCCTTGCACAGAACTTCACTGAGCATTCCTGGGTATTCGTCAACGGCTACATGGATGAGTCCAGAATCCTCCAGACACAGGCAGGTTTCAGCGGCCAGAAGATCGTCCTGGGAACCAGGGGGAGCGGAATGGCTACAAGGACCATCGACTCCGAGGTCTACAGAGACTCGAATATGGACGAGGCATCCCTAACCATTTCGGCCAACTATGATTACAAGCCGTATTCGCCTCCTCTTACGCAAGGCGACCTCAAAAACGCCCTCTGCGCCAAGAACTACCAGGTGGGCTCAGTCTATTCAGAGACCTATTACATCGACAAAGATCTCATCAAGGACACAACCATCTATCAGAACGATAACATGTCAGTCTACCAGATCAGTTCCGAGATTCAGGGGACTGCAAAGATCGGCACACGTGTGCAAAAGAACGCGGACACAGTGCCATCCTATATGATGCACGGAACTTACGTAGGATACGCACAGATACGATCTGAGACCATCGTGGGCAACAGCTCCGTCTTGACCTTGCCCTGTCCGTGATAGTCCCTAATTGGATGCCAGCTTTCGCATCAGGTCCATGATCCCCGGCTTCCTGGCCCTCTTGAAGCTGCTGGCGAGGCCCATCTCCATTTCTAGTGAGCCCATCATCTCCTCATTGAACCTGTTGGAGATCTCATCGAATATCTTTTTGTACGCAACGCAATGTGGGTCGACGCCTTTAATGTCTCCGCTTGCAGGGACCATGGCGTTATATGGACAGCCTCCTCGACAGTAACGGATGTGTTTGCAGCTCTTGCAGTTCTTGTCCACGAATTCCTTGAACCTGAGCATGCGCACTCCGGCTTCAGATCCCGCCAGGTCAGCCTGACTTGGCCTGTCCCGGACATCTCCCATTACATATTGCGGCATGCCGACAAAACGATAGCAAGGATATATGCTGCCGTCAGGCCCAACTGCAAAGGTATTCTCCATGCAGTCCACAAAGGTGCAGACAGTGCCCCTGCCAGTAAAGACGCATCTGCAATAGTCGTTGATGTTTCTGATCTCGATCTGATCCATGTTCTCCAGGTATTTATCCATGAGATAGACCAGCAGGTCCCCGTATTCCTCTGGCGGAAGCGCCCACTTATCAGGGTCGTCGCTACGCAAGGACGGGAGCGCAGGGTGCAGCTTCATGGTCAAGCCGTTATCCAGGAAATAATTGAATATGTCCTCTTTGAATTTGACAGAATACGACGTAAAGGTGCATATGAACTGTACCTGCAATCCGTGCTCTTTGGCGATCTCATAGCCCCGCATCGTCCTCTCGTAATACCCCTCTGACCTTTGAAGGTCGTTTATTTCCCGGGGGCCGTCCAGGCTGGAGCCGATGGGAATCTGATACTTGGCAAGAACTTCGGCCAGCTCATGAGTGAGCATCCAGAGGTTGGTCTGCAAGGCGAAGTTTGGGCTCAGATGTTTCAGGCCCGACAACAGAGGCAGAGCTTTACGATAGAAATCCGCTCCTGCAAGAAGAGGCTCGCCTCCATGGAATGTGAATGTGACTGGATCATTCCGAAAAACATTTAGCCATTCCACAATATCCTTGACGGTCTCAATGCTCATTACGGGTGATCCGACCTCTGAGCTCCAGCAGTAAGCGCATTTGGATGGACAGCCCAACGTCGGAATGATCATGACATGAAAAGGCCTTTTCTGGCGCATCATTTTTTGGGCCTCATCAAAGTACTAATAGTTTTCCTGCATCTTCGAACGCTAAACTCCAAGGGCATTGATGGCCTCGATCAATTCTTTGAAAGCTTCGACTTCAATGTCCAATACCTCTCGCGTATTCATGGAGATGCTCATCTCTCCGTCAACTGTGAGCATATCCGGACCCCTGATCACGAGTCTGTTCCTGCCGTCGCGACTGAGTATCTTCGTTATCTCCTTCTCGTGGGCCAGGGTGCGGCCCGGAATGAGTACAGTGTCCTTGACCTGGGCAAGGTCCAATTCCATAAAATCCTCGATGGTAATCAGGCAGCCGATGTCCTTTGATGCCGCGACCACATTTACATCTTCGCCAAGCTGTTGAAAGATGGCCTTCAGCATGGGCTGGGCCACGCTGCTGGTGATGACTGTGGCACCTCTTCGCAAAGCTGGCAGCCTATGAATCTCTTCTGGGTGCGCTGCCAAGGCGAATGGGGCGCCTGTGACAGGGTCCCATAGAGGAGTTCCTGTTACCCGGAAGCTATGCCGGTTTGCGGTCTCTGTGACGATTCTTCGGAACTCTTCGACGGTATGGGGCGTCACGCCAGGAATTATGGGCTCATTTCCCAAGATCAAGCCCTGCTCGCGGACGTTGGCGAATCTCATGAGAATCAGCCCCTTTGCGCCCATCTCCTCCAGGTCGCAACAGGTCTTCTCCAGCTCTGGGCCGTCGTTGACGCCCGGTATCAGCACAGCAGCACAATAAACGTCGCAGCTTTCGCAGAAGATCTTGAGGTTGGACAGTGCCACATCTGGATGCCTATCGCCCATGTACTTACGTCGCATCTCGGGCCGCGTGGAGAAGACCGTAAAGGAGACCTCTCGTACTCCTGCTTCCACCAACGCCTCAGCTTCATTTTCCCGTGTAAAGCCCTTGCCACTGGTATAGCCCAAGTGGATGGGAACAAATCCCTGACCCACCATCTTTGCCAGGGGCAAGAGCTCTGGGTAGCAACTCAGGTCTCCACCGCCGCTGATGGTGACCTTGTCGGGTATGGAGCCACAGGCCTTCTGGGCCACCTCGAAGACGACCATGTCCAAGGGCTTGAAGCCGGGGTAGCCTTCCACGATGGCGCGAGAGCAATAGTCGCATCCCTTCTTAAAAGGCATGCAAAACTTGCAGCCGAAGGGCTGTATGCTCTTCACTCCTCTGAAATAGCAGTAGCTGCAAAAGCCTCTGCAGTCCAGCCCCGGCCTTCCTCCGACGTCGGCAAGAATCTCCATACTGAATTTGGAATCTTGCAGAGGGTAAATAGGTTTTGGGCTATCGGATGAGATCTAGCGCGATGATGCAATAAATCAGAAACAAAAGAGTGCCTTCTAGGCGTGTGATAGTGTTATTGATGGACATGAAACCCAGAAGTATTGAGAGCAGGGTCATGGCAGGGAGGGTGGCGAAGAGAAAGGAGCTATCAGCAGAGACCACGCCAAATAAGGAGCTGCTGCCCAATATTATCAGGGAATTGAATGTATTTGAGCCTAGAACGTTGCCCATTGCAATCTCCGCTCTTCCACTTCTGGCGGCCATCACAGTAGTGGCAATCTCAGGCAGAGACGTTCCCAGAGCAACAAAGAAGAAGGCTATTTGCGACTCACTTAACCCCAGGTTATCTGATATGGCCAGTGCGGAAGAGACCAGATATCTGGCGCCGATGTAAAGCAGTGCCAATCCCAGAAAAAAGCCCAGGAGGTGCCTTAAATCAAACCCTTCACTCGTTTTATTATCTGATTCGCGATGCTGGGAGATCTCATGATAAATAAAAGCCAAATACATTGATATCAGTAGTAAGCCTTCAATCCATGTTATGCGAAGGTCTATGAATACGACGAATGTAGCTGCTACGGAGGCGAGCAGAAAGGGTATATCGATGTCCGTTATCTGTCTGCTTACATAAATGGGATAAAGCATGCTGGCAAATCCGAGCGCCAGGCCAATGTTGGCCACATTGGAGCCCAAAGCATTGCCTACAACAATGCTTGGATGGCCAGATAGCATGGCGACGATGGATGATGCCATCTCGGGCAGGGACGTTCCAAAGGCAACGATGGTCGCGCCGATAACGAATTCCGAGACCCCAGCGGCTCTAGCTATGTGTCGAGCGCTATTGGTAAGGAACTTTGCACCAAAGAAAAGGGCTGGGAGGCTTAGGAAAAATATGAGATATTCAAGCATTGAAGCACACCTTTGAAGCTCATACCATAATAATCTATCGAGATATATTGCTTATGTTAGTCGTGTTTGAACGCTGTTTAATGACACTTCATCAAATAGGAAAATGATATATACATCCTTGAATACATACTTAAGTTAAAGTATTAAATCACTGGTTGGCAAGCCCCCCTGAGGAATTGACTGGCATGCGCCGAGAGTTTACAGGAATCATGCAAATGGAGGTAACCTTTGTACATCAAAGAGGTTGAGCTCAAGAATTTCAAATCCTTTGGGAAAAACATCAGGGTTCCTCTGAAGAACGACTTCGTGACGATCACAGGTCCTAACGGCAGCGGCAAGTCTAATGTTGTCGATGCCCTGCTCTTCGCACTTTGCCTCTCCAGTTCACGGGCCATGCGAGCTGAGAGGCTTCCTGATCTGATTTATCGTGGAGAGGGCGGCAAGAACCCGGACTATGCCCAGGTCACAGTTCGACTGGATAACACGAGTCGCCTTTTTCCTTTGGACCAGGACATCATCGAAGTCTCCAGGAAGATCAAGGTAAACCACGATAAGTACGCTTCGTCTTATTATTTCAATGGAAAGGCATGCAGCCAGGCGGAACTCCAGGATCAGCTCTCCAAGGCGGGCATCACTCCAGAGAGCTACAACATAGTCATGCAGGGCGATGTGACTCGCATCATCGAGATGACGCCTGTGGAAAGGCGCAAGATCGTGGATGAGATCGCAGGCGTGGCAGAGTTCGACGAGAAGAAAAAGAAGGCTATGGATGAGCTGGATGTGGTGCGCGAGCGCATCGCAAGGGTGGACGTCATCCTCGAGGAGGTGAGTGTGCAGCTTGCCAGGTTGAAGGAAGAACGCGACAAAGCCCTCTCCTACCAGGCTCACCGCGAGGAATTGAGAAGGCAAGAGGCTTTTTTGCTCCTGGCCAGGCTGAAGGAAGCGTCCGCTGAGCTTTCAGGACTGGAGGACGAAATTCGCAGTCTCAAAGCCAAGAACGAAAATCTTCTGCATAGGTCTGAGGGCAAGAAGGCTGAGCTTGCAGCCCTCGATGAACGACTGCAAAGCCTCAGCTCAAAGATCACTCACAAGGGTGAAGATGAGCAGATTGAGGTGAAGCGCAGGATCGAGGAGCTAAAAGGAGAGATAGCTCGCGGGGCCAGCAGGAGAGAGATGGCCGAGATGGCTATTGCTGAGGCGGAGGGACAGCAGAAGACCTGCTTTATTCAGATCGGAAACATAAACCAGGAGCTGGAGGAGCTGGCAGAGAAGGTGAGGGACGCCAGTTTGCGCGGGGCAAGCCTGAAGGGTGAACTGGATGACCAGATGGAAGCTCTCTCTTTGGCCCAGCAAAAGCTCGCCTTGGCCGATGCCAAGTACTCTCTTATAAGGGACGAGCTTTCAGGGGCGCGTGCCCTACGGGAGGAGGCAAAAGCAAAACTGGGCGATCTGGTGAGGGAGAGAGATCGGCTGCTGGATGCTACGCGACGCTGCGACCTGGAACGGGAGGAGCTCTCTGAGGGCATCAAGGAGGCTACGGACGCTTTGGGCACTGTGGACCGCGAATCAGAGCAGCTCAGGACAGAGCTGGCAGCTCTGAATGGCAAGGCCATGGAGCAGGAACGCGACAGGGACGACCTGGAAGCAGGCCGATTGCATCTTCGCAGGGAGATTGCTGAAGCTGAAAGAGAGTTACAGCGGCTTCAAAGCGAGTATGCCCGCGCCGACGGCCGTCTGAGGGCAACGGAAGACAAAGCAGGCTACAGCAGGGCAGTGGATGCGGTCAGATCGGCCATGAAAAGGCAGATGCTGCAGGGTCTTTACGGGACTATAGCGGAGCTTGGAAACGTAGGTCCACGCTATTCTGCCGCCCTTGAAGTAGCAGCAGGAGGGCGATTGCAAAGCATCGTCGCAGCCACGGATGCAGATGCCGCTTATGCTATCGAATACCTGAAGAGGTCTCAGATCGGCCGGGCAACCTTTCTGCCCCTCAATAAGCTGGATCGGGGCAGCCTCTCCTCCAAGCCAAACCATCCCGGGGTCGTTGACTTTGCCCTGAACCTTGTGGACTTCGACCCCAAGTTCATGCCCGCCTTTTGGTACGTCTTCAGGGACACTTTGGTGGTGGAGAGCCTGAATCATGCCAGGCAGCTCATGGGCAGATATCGGATGGTAACACTGGAAGGAGATCTCGTTGAGAAGTCTGGAGCCATGACCGGCGGCCACTACCGCTCCAAGATGAGGTTCGCAGCGGAAGAGGAGAAAAAGTTGAAAGAGTTATCCGAGAGGATAGCATCGGCGGAGTCCGGGCGCAACACATACCTTGACAAATTGGATCGAATCGAGGAGCAGATTGCTCGTATTACAAGAGAGGTTGAAGAGCTGAACAAGGCGATATCCAGGAAGACCTTCCAGCTCGACGAGCTCGCCGCCTCCAAGCCCAGGCTGCAGAGGTCCATTCAGGAGAGGCAAGAGCGGCTGGTGCAGATGGAAAGGGATGCTTTGACCTTCAAAGAGCAGCTCGATCAGCTCGATGTGGAGATCAAAAAGACTGAGGACGTCTTGGGAGAGGTGCAGCAGAAGATCGAGAGGCTCGAAGGCGATCTTTCGGGCTCTGAGATTCCAGAACTGAACAAAAAAGCCGACTGCGCACAAATGGAGATCAAGCGCCTTCAGGAGAGGCTGGCAGGCATAGACGCCGAGGTTCTAAAGTACAAGCTTCGGGAGGAGAGTGGCCAGGAGAAGCTGTTGGAGCTCCAGGCTCGAAGGGAGGCTCTGGATGTGCAGAAGATGGATGCTCTGCAGCGAAAAGATGCAGCTGCAGCAGAGATTCTGTCTTTGGAAGAGCAGCTCAAAGCTTCACAGGAGCGCGAGGCTGAGATCGAGGTTGAGCTGCACGGCCTGAAGGGCGAGAGGGGTGAGCTGCTGGAAATCATCCTCAGCCTGCAAAGGGACGTGGATCAGGCAGAGAGGGAGATGGACAGAATCGACGCCAGGCTTTCAGCCACGCTGTCAGCCAGAGATGCCATCCAGTTAAGGGTAAACGGCCTGCGCACAGAGATCGAGTCCTGTGGCGTAGATTGCGCAGAAGAGCCGCCCCAGAGCGAGACGGTGGCAGAGAAGATCAGGGCCCTGGAAAAGGCCATGAAGGACCTTGAGCCAGTGAACATGCTGGCAATCGAGGAGTACGATCATGTCAAGATGCGGCACGACATATTGCAGCAGAGACGGACTACTCTGAGCGATGAGCGCAAGGCCATCATTGACAAGCTGGAAAAATATGATCAGATGAAGCGAGATGCATTCCTTGCCAGCTTCACCGAGATCAACAAGAACTTCAAGCAGATCTTCCAGGAGCTTTCCAATGGCGAGGGCGATCTGATCCTGGAAAATCCCGAGGACCCACTTTCAGGAGGCATGAGCATCAAGGCCAGGCCCGCAGGCAAGCCCTTCCACCGTTTGGAGGCCATGTCAGGAGGCGAGAAGAGCCTGACTGCCCTCTCCTTCATATTCTCCATCCAGATGTACCGGCCAGCGCCATTCTATGCCATGGACGAGATCGATATGTTTCTGGATGGGGCCAATGTGGAGCGCGTGGCCAAGCTGATAAAGAAGATCTCCAACAAGGCCCAGTTCATAGTAGTCTCCTTGCGAAAGCCCATGATTTTGCAGTCGAAGTTTACCCTGGGCGTAACTATGCAGGAGGACAACCTGTCCACCGTAACTGGCATTTGTACCAGCTAGAGGCGACCTTGACAGAAGATCCATCCACTCCAGATATTCGAAAAGACCGCGAAGAGTTCGAGTTTGGCGAGCCTGCGGAAGTTTTGGTAGAGCTTGCCAAGCGAGGTGAGATAGACCCATGGGACATCGACATAGCTCAAACCACAGAGAAATTCCTGAAGTACATCGATTCTCTGCAGAAGCGTGACCTGAGGATCCCCGCCAGAACGCTGCTTTACGCTAGCGTCCTACTGCGCATGAAGTCCGATCAACTGGAAGGGCAAAAGGAGGAAGCTCTCGAACAAGAGCCAGAAGAGCTGGAACCGCCAGAGGCGTTGCAGGTCGATGCACTTCCCCAGCCGCCCGTGAGACGGCACACAAAGAGGCCCGTAACATTGGATGAGCTCATCGTAGAGCTGAAGAAGGCGGAGATGGTAGGCCGCAGGAAGGCAATGCGGGAGAGGTGGCCGAGCACTGAGGAAACTGCTATGGATCTCTCCCATGATGAGGGAATTGAGGACAGGATTCGTGCGCTAGGACCGATACTGGAGGACATGTTTGTTGGAAGAAAGAAGGTCTTGTTCCGGGACATAAACAGCAAGAGCGAGGACGGAGTTACCAATTACATCTCATTGCTGTTTATGGCACACAGAAAACAGGTATGGCTGGAGCAGGAAGAGATATTCGGGGATCTGTACGTTAGCAGGCATCCGTGATGTTTTTTTGTTGACCCTTCGCCAAAGTTGTTATGAATGGGTTAGGGCATAAATTAGCCTCTCTGTGTCCTGAATTTGATGTATTGGATAATAATTTAACCAAAATTGTTATTAAGAATAATGTTGTAGTTATGTTGATATCTTATTAACTACTCAAAGGAGGGGTTATAATGAATAATAGAACATCATTGATATCGGCTGTATCATCGCTGTTATTGCTGGTCCTTCTGGGCACGTTTGCCGCATCAGGAGCAGACTATCCCCTGACCATCACAGACTCCGCAGGACGAGAGATCACTTTCACAGTGCCAGTGGAACGCGTGATAGTGCTCAACTCCGATGCAGCTGAGGCTGTGGCAATGCTTGGTGCAACTGACATGGTCGTTGGCGTCTCGGATACTGTGACGAAAAAAGGTTACTACTTCCCACAACTTAAGAAAAAGCAGAGCGTTGGCAAGTGGAACCAACCGGATTATGAGATGATAGGGGAGATCGCGAAGGGTGGCGAAGAGAGCATCAAGCCCGACATCATAGTGATCGGCTACAGCTATCCAGACAAGTCCTACGGCATCTATGGAGTGGAGAAGGGATTGAAACCATTCCAGAATATCCAGGCAGTGGCTTTGGACTTTTACAAGGCTGAGAATATGACCCGTGAGATTGAGATCTTGGGCAAGATCCTGAACAAAGAAGATGCAGCTCAGGATTATATCAACTGGTATGATAGTAAGATCTCCGAAGTGGAGCAGGCTGTGAAAGACCAAAACAAGCCCAAGGTTTATGCCGAATGGAGCTCTACAGCAGGCGATCTTTCAACCCTTGGCTCCGGTTCGGGCTTTGATCAGGTTTTGAGCAAGGCCAATGGATATAATATTGCCAAAAAGCTAAATGATGCATATCCTAAAGTGGGCTGGGAGTGGGTCATAACCCAAAATCCGGAAGTAATAATCAAGAGGCAGACTCAATCCTCAACACAAACACAGATCGGCTGGCAAGAGGGGCCTTCTTCGGACACTGTCTCTCTTGAAAATGTGAGAAATGGAATCCTGTCCCGCTCAGGCGCAAGCGGCATTTCTGCAGTCAAGGCGAATAAAGTTTACGTAATGGACTGGGATGTTCTAAACGGCCTGGATCAGGTCGTGGGCATAACCTATTTGGCAAAATTGCTCCATCCCAGCGTGGATCTTGACCCAATCAGCGTTCATAAAGAATACCTGAAACGTCTGGGCCTTGAATATCCAGAGGGAAGAACCTTCGTGTACCCAGAGCTGCCTAGCAAGTAGAGGCTCTGGCAGCAATCTTCTTTTTAGATCAGAGGCTTTCGTACACCTTTTGGATGGTCCTCTCGTTCATCTCCCAGAACCTGTAGTCCTCCTCTGCAAGCTTCTCTGGTTCTCGCTCAATGTTCTCCAATATCGCGTCCTTCAATTCTGCGCTCTTCACAACCACTAAGTTCTTTCTTTGCTCTTCTGCGGTCACGCCTGAAGCAACTACGATCTTTCCAAGTGCCAGGTACTCGTTGAGCTTCCAGACGCTTTTTTCAGTGGAGTATGCACTCAGAGCATTTTCCCTTCTTGGTATCAGGCAGAGCCCGGCTTTTCTCAAAATGGCGGCAATCCTCTCGTGCGGCTGCCAGCCGAGTTCCAACACATTTGCGGGCTTTCTCCAGAGGTACCACTGAGCAAATGGCCCACCTCCTATTACCCAGAACTTCTGCTCGGGTATGGCTCTTGCAGCCTCCAGGAGCTGTTCTATCCCTTCTTGGGTGCAGATCCTTCCTATGAATACTATCGGCTCTTTTCCGGGCGTGACTGCCCATTCCGGGCTATCGAAGTCGGCCTTCGTCTCTAGGAAAGAGCGGTATGGATAGTTGGGAATCACATGCACCTCTTTTCCTGGTGCATACTCCGACACCTTACGCTTCAGCGGAGCATTGACTGTTGTGATTATGTCAGCGCACTTTGCCAGCTCCCTCTCGAAGCGCTCAGCGAATATCCTGCCCGGTGCGCCAAAGGTCTGCTGAACCTCGATGCCCCAGGGGGATCTGTAGTCATAAATGAGCTTTTCGAAAGCCACTCCCCGCAGACCTGCGAAGCCGTGATAGATCACGTCAGGAACGTTGAAGATATGCACGACGTCTGGCTTTTTCTCTTTCGCAATCTTCTTTGCCAGGCCGGATATTGTGATCCAATTCCTGGTCTTGAAAGAGGGAATTATCACCTCATGCCCCTGAGACTGCAAAGTCCTGCCGAACATCTTCAGGCGAGTGGTCTTATCTGGCTGGTTGGCTAAAAGCAATATCTTCAAGATCTTGCACCCTCAAGCGAGCCTGAAGCCAGCTTCTCAATCAGCTCTGCTGTCTTTGCGCTTGCATTCCCTCTTCCGAAGACATCACGGCGCTCTTGGCATGGCTCAAAGTCCCTGGCAAGGCGAACGATCTCATCCTTATCTAGGCTGGTGAGCACATTCCATCCATCTTCAACCGTCTCGACCCATTCGGTCTCGTCTCTCAGGGTGATGCAGGGCACATTCAGCAGGTAGGCTTCTTTTTGCACCCCACCCGAGTCCGTAAGGATCTTTTTTGCGCTTCTTTCCAGCAATATCATATCCAGGTAACCGACGGGCTTGATGACACGCACCTTTCGACTCAGGTCCTCCCACAGGCCAAACTTTCTCAGGTATTTCTCTGCCCTTGGATGGCAGGGAAATACAACGTCCCCCAGCTCTTCCAGCGCTTCGATGATTGCTTTGAGCTTTTCCGGATCATCGGTGTTCGATGCCCTGTGGACAGTGGCCAGATAGTATCCTTTGTCCTTCAGTTCCAGGTCTGCCAGAATATGCGACCTGATCTCGGCGATCTTCGCGCAGTCTCTTTGGGCGTCCACCATTACGTCACCCGTCAGATAAACGTTCTTCACGATGCCCTCTTTTCTCAGGTTTTCCACGGCAGTCCTTGTCGGACAGAGCAGCAGATCTGAGCAGTGGTCCACAAGCACCCTGTTAATCTCTTCGGGCATGCGTTTATCGTAGGATCTGAGACCCGCTTCGATGTGAGCGACCTTTATGTGCAGCTTTGCTGCTGCCAATGCTCCTGCTAGGGTGGAGTTGGTGTCTCCGAATACCAAAACGACATCGGGTTTTTCCTGTATCAAGACCTCCTCTACCTTCTTTAGCATCTCTCCCGTCTGAAGGCCATGGCTTCCCGAGCCTATGCCCAGATGGTAGTTTGGAGATGGTATGCCCATGTCGTCGAAGAAGATCCTGTCCATCTCATAATCATAATGCTGTCCAGTGTGGATTATTACCTCATCGAGCCTCTTTCGCAGCTCTCTTGATACCGGGGCAAGCTTGACGAAGTTCGGCCTGGCTCCTACAACTGATGCTACTATCATTTTGTTGAATCGCCACCGGCAACTGTGAACTTCAGCTCAAATGTGTCGAATATCAAGTCGGACTCTTCTGGTCTGATATACCTCAGCCCTTTGCTTTTCACCATATCCTCCGTTAGCAAAGGATCAAAAGCGTAGACGTCTAGTCCCTTCTCTGCAAGCAGCCTGGCCAGTGCCAGATTGCGGCTGTGGTGGAACTCCTTCACACCCTCGCGGAAGGTGATGCCCTTGATGCAGATCTTCACCATTGTAAGGGGTTTGTCGACCTTCATGCACTCCAGAAGGATCTTCTCCGCCCAGTACTGGATCATCTCGTCGTTGATCTCGCGGGAGGTGCGCAACAGGCGACAGCGACTGAACTCCTCGCGGCTCTCCATCTCTTTTATCAGGAACCACGGGTAAACTGGTATGCAGTGGCCGCCAACACCAGTGGATGGCAGATGTATATGGCAGAACTGATGGTTTGCGTTCTTTCTGGCCTCAAAGAAGTCAATTCCCATCTCCTCGCATATCTTGAAAAGCTCATTGGCCAGTGCTATGTTCACGTCGCGGTAACAGCCCTCCATCACCTTTATCATCTCGGCAACCTTCGCGGACGAGACCAGATGCAGATTCGAAATGAACTTCTTATAAACCTGAAAGGCTCGAAAGCCGCTCTCTTCATCGGTGCCGCCTATAACTTTTGGAAACTCTCTCAGACGGGAGATGCTGTATCCTGTCATGATCCTCTCAGGCGAGTAGGCCAGGAAGAAATCTGACGGCTCAAGGCCGCTGGATTCGCAAAGCCATGCCTTGATCTTCGTGTCTGTGGTGCCGGGCGGAAAGGTGGTCTCCAGGACAACCAGGTCTCCCTTCTTCAGTAT
>JAAZNX010000216.1 GCA_012798025.1 Methanothrix sp.
CAGCCTGTTGAGCGGATTTCATGAACCGCTCGATTATTTTTTCGGGGGATAGGGGGATTATGGGAACATCAGCATTGCCAAATTCCACTTTGGCAACCACTATCCCACTGCCCCTAAAGGCCGAACGCAGGTCCTCGGCGTTTGTCGCAGTTCTAACGCTCTTTGCTCCAGCGCCCCTGGCCATAGCTTCAAGATCTGTCCCAAATTGGGTGCACGTGGGCTGAGAGCCCGTAGAGCCGTAACAGCAGTTGTCCAAGATCACCAGCAAATAATTCCTGGGCGCATTATGGGCAAGGGTTGCAAGCGTTCCCAGGTTCATGAGCACAGAGCCGTCGCCATCCAGCACGATCACTCTGCGTTTCGGAAGGGCAAGTGCCAGGCCAAGCCCAATTGAGGACGCCAGGCCCATTGAGCCGAGCATATAGAAGTTCTCGCTGCGATCCATCATAGCGTAAAGCTCACGGCTCGGAAAACCGATGTTGCACACCACAAGAGCCTCTTGAGCCACTGCAGCCTCTGCTGCAAGTGCGATGGCCTCGATTCGCTTCATTTAGTCCTCCAGAACTGCAGATCCAATAGTACAGCCACAAGACTGCGCCTCTCCTCTGCCAGGTTCCAGGCTTGGGCCACAACTTCCTTTGCCTGGTCGGGCGAAGGAGAGAAGCGCAGGATCTGCATTGCATCCAGCAGCTTTGGCGTGAGCTTTCCCATTGGTACCTGGCCGATGATCGGCTCGCCTTCGCAGCCTCTGTGACTTATGATCATGAGGAGGGGAACTTTGAAGAGGAGGTCAAGGGAGGCCAGAGCATTGATGCTGTTTCCAAGCCCAGAGTTTTGCATGAGCAGCGCGGGCTTTCGCCCCCCCATCCAGGCTCCGCAGCAAACGCCCACACCCTCCTCCTCGCGCGTCACAGTTACGTGGATGATCTCTGGGTCCTCGCCTACCATGCGCAGGAACTGCTGCAAATTGACACAGGGCACTGAGGCTGCGAAGTTTATGCCCGCACACTTCAGGCCTCGATAGACGGCAAGGCTCGGATTCATCTGTTACTTATTGTGATTTAATGCCTTAACTTCTTTTCTTGAGAACTTTGAAGAATAGCTAAGATCGCTAATTCATTGCCTTCTTTCTTAGCAATCGGTTATAGGCAACAGCAAATCTGTGGGCCTCGTCTCTGATCTCTTGAATGAAGAGCGAGGCTTTTTCATCCTTTTTCAGTGGAAGCGGCTGAGAGCTGCCCGGCACGAAGATCTCCTCATCCTCCTTTGCTATGGATATGACAGGTATTCGAACTCTTAGTTCCCGTAGCTGCGCTTGTGCAGAGGAGAGTTGACCTCGTCCTCCATCTATGATGATGAGGTCAGGAAGTTCCTGGCTTTCATCCTTAAGGCGGGTGTAACGCCTGCGCACGACCTCGGCTATTGCGGCATAGTCATCGATACCTTCCACACTTCTGATCTTGAAGCGCCTGAAGTTGCTCTTATCCGGTCGACCGCCCCGAAACTGCACCATAGACCCGACAGTTGAGGTGCCTGCCAGGTGCGAAATGTCGAAACACTCGATGACCTCCGGGCGCCTGGGCAGACGGAGCGCATCCCTAAGGGCGTCGAGCTTCATTCTGTCGCCGAAGAAGCAGATCTCTATGTTCTTTTTGGCCAGCTCCAAGAGCCCCTTTTTCTCCCCATGTCTGGGAACGGTTACCCTGACCTTCTTTCCCGACACATGAGATAGAAACTCCACCAGGGCGCCGTCCAGCCTCTCGCCTATGATCAGCTCCTCTGGGGGCTCATTTTCAGAGTAATACTGAACAAGAAATTCCTCCAGGAAGTTTTCGTCATGGGCAAAGACGAACTCCTCTTTTCCTTCAAGAGTGCCTTTGTAGACCTTGAAAAGCATCAGGTAGACATTTCCACCTTCGACATGGTAGCTGAGCACATCCTGATCGATTTTCCGCTGGCGCTCCACGCTCTGCCGCTCGCATAGCCTCTTCAGGGCGGAGATCTCGTCTCGTAGCTCCAGCGCCCGCTCAAACTCCTGCCTGGCAGCAAGCTCTTTCATCTCCGATTGCATAGATCTGATCAGCTCGTCGATATCGCCCTTCAATGCGCTCTTCGCTCGCTGCACTCTCTCTCTATAATCTGCCTCTGTGATCTTTCCGATGCATGGCCCAGCGCAGTGCCCCAGATGATAGCGCAGGCATGCTCTCTTTGGGAGCTTTTTGCAGGTGCGCAGCCCGAAGGTCTTTCGGACGATTTGGAAGATGTAAGTCCTCTCTTTGGCCCGGGTGAATGGGCCAAAGAACGTACCCGGCCCGGCGGCCCTGCGGGATACTCTGATCCTCGGGAACTTCTCCTCAGTGATCTGGATGCAGGCGTATCTCGATGAGTCCTTGAGCTTAATATTGTAACGAGGCTGGTGCTTCTTGATGAGTGTGTTCTCCAGCAAAAGAGCCTCGACCTCAGTGTTGGTGACGATGAAGTCCAAGCTTTTCGTAGCCAGAACCAGGGCCTCGGTCCTGGGACCATGACCCTGTTTCTGGAAATAATTGCTGACACGTCTCTTCAGATCTCGGGCTTTGCCTACATAGAGTATGGCGCCTTCAGAATCCAGGAAGAGGTAACATCCGGGGAGATGAGGAAGAAATTCAAGGGAGATCATACACCAAAACTGCTCTAGAGCTTAGTATTTTTCAAATGGCGGGCACGCCAGCGGTTGCCAGCAAGCCTGCGCGCCAGTTAATCCCGAAGCGTCCTCCTCCCCAAAAACCTGCAAGCGATAGTTACCCGCAGTGGGTTTGCTCCCTTCCGGGCCTGAACCGATGCCTGCAATTATGGTACACAGACCTTCCTTCAGGAAGGCCCGCGGACCGGTGCCATCCCAGCAGGACGGAGAATCATTGTCTGCAACTGGACTGAGCACGCCAAGCTCGAAGTCTTCCGTCGGCTTCGCCCCCCGCCTATCGACGATTTCGGGTTATAGGTGACGCCGAACCACCCGGACTGCCCGCCACTTTTAACATTGAGTTGAGTAGCTATAAAGCTAACGCAAAAAGAGGACGAGTATTATGGCAGAAGACTTAGCTGGTAGCATGGGTTTCGTCATGGGAAACAAACAGCGCGAGCGGGTTGTTCAGATACTGGGCTCAAAGGGCAAGATGACTGCAGAAAAGGTCGCAAAGGTGGAGCACATTCCAGGGCCTGCTGTGAAGAAGATTCTCGCGGAGCTGTCAGAAAGGTCGATAGCAATTGAGAATGACGGTTTGTGGTGCCTCACGGAGGAGGGCAGGGATATAGAGAAGGAGATGAAAAAAAGGGCATAATCCCCTGACAACTAATTTTGAGGTTAAATTTGAATTATCATCCAGGATCTACCTGCGGTATCCCATGAGGTGCTGCAGCTTCTCCAGGCAGCTCCAGGTCAGGATTAGCTGAGACACGCCGATGGCATTTACGTATTCTTCCCGTCGGTCGCTTATCACTGCATAAGTTCCCAGAGTGTCTCCAAGCTTTTTCTCCAGCTCTGCGATCATCGACTGATGGATCTCACCATCGATGGTCATGATGCCAACCTTTTTGCCATAGTAATCATCGCGCTGAAACTCGATGGAGAACTCATGCTCACTGGTTCGCAAAATCTTGCTCAAATCGATAGTCAGATCTACCTCTGGAACAGGATGTTCAAGCATCTGCTGGATCAACCTCACCGAGTATAGCTCAGGCTTGGGACCGGTATCCAGAAGAGACGGATGGAATCTGGAATCCTGAACCTTAACCACGATCTCAGCATAGATCTTCTGAACATCGATGTAGAGCTTATAATCCGGCTCGCGCTGCAAAATCTCAGCCTTTACCTGCTCCGGATTGTAACCTCGCTCTCCAACGTCCCTGCGCACCTTCCATAGCCGCTTCACTGAGCGGGAGGGGTCTACGAAGATTTTGAAGTCGATGAGACTGCGCAGCCGTTCCGTGTAAAGCGGATGCAGCCCTTCCACGATGATCACTGGCGCCGGACCGAAGGACACAGTCCCACAGATCTCGCCCTTGCTGTGATCGTAGACAGGTTTTTCGATGCCTTTACCGCGGCGCAGGCTCTCCAGATGGTCTGCTAAGAGATCGAGATGGTTGGCTGCCGGGTTAAGAGGCGTGATGCCACGCTCTTTGCGCTGGGTTCTATCTAGGCTGTGATAGTCGTCCATAGAGAAGGATGCTACCATATCCTCGCCAAGTATCCTCTTTATGCCACGAGAGATGGTGGTCTTGCCAGACCCACTATCACCCGCAATCCCGAAGACGAAGACCTTGCGAGATTTGACGATCCTATCCATGAAAGATTTCATAAGTTAGCGAAGTCTTGAAGAAATTTAGCTGTTTGCTTGTGCCTACTTATTCTGTTTTTCTCTGACCAGGCTCTCAAATTCACGTGTCTGATCGATTGTCTCCAGCTCTCTTTTCTCTATGATGGCGGTCTCCTCTATGCACTCCAGCTTCGTCTCGCCGTCCACTATCACCGCTGACTTCGTTCTGGCCACGGTGGAAAGGCTGCTCATGAGCTTGGCCTTTTTGAGCATGCTCTGAGAAAACTTGGAGACGCCCGTCAGCACGACGAGGTCATCGTCCCTGGTTATGGCATTGAAGGGCGCCTGCGCCGTAGGAACTACCTCAAAGCCGATCTCCAGGAGCAGCCTCAATATTCTGTCCGTGACCTCTCCTTGATCATCATCTATATTCGCTGTGTGGAAGGGGTCCACAGGCTGGATCAGCTCTTGCATAAAGATCTCCTCCAGCTTCAAAGCCACATCGACGGATGTATCCATGCTCTCTGTCTCATACTTGCTTATGGTTCTGCGGGATACGCCCAGTTCCGACGCCAGCGCGCCCAGCGATATGCCACGTTCCAGCCTGATCTGCCGCATCTTTGCACCATCGATGTGCACATAAAGCCCGCCGTGGGCTGCATAGGCCAGGGGCAGTGTCTCCTCCAGGAGACAGTCGGCCAGGGTGAAAAGGCTGAGCGTGGGAATCCCGTAGCGGAAGTAGACTGCACCCCTTTCCAGGTACTGGTCGCGGGTCTTCTCGCCCACCAGGAGCGGGCTGGCAAAAAGGTGCTTAGCCAGGCGGCGGACCTCCATGGCCGTCTGCTCGTTGAGGCCGTCGATGTTGGAGAGGATCTTCAGCAGCAGGAACAGATCTCCTTTTCTGGCAGCAAGATCGAAGCTCCTGGGACGGAAGTAGCAGCGATCCGAGGTGGAGAACCCGGCCTGCTCAAGAACCTCTTCCACGCGCCTGGCGAGAAGTTCCTTATCCATCATTATATATCATCGTTTGACCGCTATATAAGGTTGACCA